>JAKPTH010000722.1 GCA_029571125.1 bacterium | reverse complement strand
GCGTCACGCCCTGATAAAGTTTTACGTTATCGCCGATGGAAGTGGTTTCGCCGATAACAACACCGGTGGCGTGGTCTATGAAGAAGCTTTCGCCGATATCGGCTCCGGGGTGTATGTCGCAGCCGGTAAGCGTGTGGGCGTATTCGGTGAGCATGCGCGGCAGCAGAGGAATATTCTGGATGTAAAGTTCGTGAGCGGCGCGGTAGATGGTTATGGCGAAAAATCCGGGATAGCAAAACACTATTTCATCGGCCGATTGAGCGGCCGGATCGCCGTCCAGGGCTGCCTGGCAGTCTTTTGAAAGCTTTTCGCGCATCGCCGGAATTTTGCTTATAAAGTTTATGGCTTCGACTTTGCCCACGGCCGTGCATTTAGAGCATACTTTCAACTTGTCCTTGCAGTCGTGCATACGGCATTTGGCGATCTGTTGAGACAGTATTTTATAAAGCGCTATTATTTTTCCTCCGAGGTAATATTCTACGTTCGGGCGGTCAAGTTCCTGTTCGCCGAAATAGCCGGGGAAAAATATCGCCCTTATAAGATTTACTATTTCAACCAGTGACTCGTGCGACGGGACCATGGGGAATCCCACGTGATCGAGGGAAGTTTTGGATTCGAGCGATTTCACTATGCTTTTTGTTATAAGCGGCAGCTTTGCCGTGTAAAGGTTTTCAAGCTCCGCCTCCTGGGTTTTTACGCATGCGGCGTTTTGAAGAATCAGATCGACTTTTTTAGACATTTTATCACGACCATTTTTTTTGATGCGTATTATAACAAAAATTAAAAAAAATGTAAAATAGAAATCAATAATGCCGGATATACTTGATAAACCGGGCGGACTGTGTTATAATTATTTCCCGATGGACCATAATGGAGAAATAAATAGAATTAAAGCTGAATATAACCGCCGAGATTCGGACGCGCGCCTCAGCGGGCTTTACGACCGCCTGAACCCTGCAGTCATACACATAAGGCATGAAATAGAAAGGCATTTAGCGCTTTTTTTTAGAGGCAGGAAGCGAACGGCCGGATCGCCCGGCGAGTCGAAGCTTATCGATATCGGCTGCGGGTGCGGGGCTTTTTTTAATATGTTCGCCCAGCTGGGGTTTAAGCCCGAGTCGCTTTTAGGCGCCGAGCTTTCTCGAGAACGCATAATGGGCGCAGCGCCGGGCGTGCGCGGCGGCATAGTAAACGCAGACGCGTCGAGCCTTCCGTTCGTCGATTCGTGTTTTGATTACGCCTCGCAGTTCACCGTTTTTTCGTCCGTGATAGACGCGGGTTTAAGGTCGAAAATAGCGTCCGAGATGAAGCGCGTCGTCAAAAACGGCGGCTATATAATATCTTACGATATGCTTCACACCAATCCCTTCAATCCGAATCTGGCGCCCCTCAAATATTCTCATTTTAAACACATTTTCGGCGCGAAGCCCGAAGCGTGCTACAGGATAGTATTGAATCCGGTTATATTAAGGCGTCTTATCGGCCGTTTCGGACTGGTCTGCGACGTTTTCTCATCGCTAAAGATATTAAACTCATTTTATCTGGCGTTCATAAGGGTTGAAAAATAGCGTTGATAAACTATTTTAAGATCGCTTTAAAATAAAAAATAGAAATGGCGGTAAAGTTTTGAATAATGCAGTCAGGTTAATAAATAATATGTTTGCCGGTATAAGGAATCGAAGGATAATTTTAATTTTCATGGCCTTTCTTGCGCTGCATATTGCCTGCGGCAAGGCATTTACGGCCGAAAGCGTTTTGGACAGCGCAAAAATTAAAGAAGAGCTCAAAAAGAGCGAAGCCGCTTATTTTAAAAACAAGAAAATACTCGATGAAATTCTCGACAGATCTAACGACGATATTTCTTTTATCAAGAAAGCTTTTAAAATTCTTTTAAAAAAGGATCCGTCCGACGCGGAACTGACTAAATTCGTCAGTCTGGTCGGCTCGGGCACAAGCAGGCTTGCCGTTATCGACGAACTAACTTCTTCCGACGAATATTTTCTTAAAAACGAAATTACCGGTTTCGTTAAAACCAACAGCGCACGATTGATGCAGAGCCCGGGGTTCGAGTCCACGAGCGTGATGAGAATTAAAAAGGACGATAAGTTCAAGATTCTTTCCAGGCAGGACGAATGGTACAGCGTTATCCTCGACAGCGGTTCGCGCGGTTATATCAGAAGCGAAAACATTACCATTAACGCCGCAGAATTGGATTATTCGGGCGAGCGCGGATCCGGCGGCGCGCCGGAAGACATGCAATATCTTTCTGACGAAGGGCTTCAGGATTTCAGACAGGTTTATTCCGCCGACGTAGAATCGCTTAAAGACAGCTTTCAAAAACTAAAAGGAGCTCTTGTGACGGGGGATAAATATAAACCTTACGAAATAAAAACCGGTAAATTGATAGAGGGCGAAAAAAATCTCACGATTTTCAGGTCTAAGACTCAAGATCTGTCAAAGAAAGTTGAACTGTATAACTCTAAGAATCCTATCAAGCACAGAATAGCGGTTATATCGGTCGAATATAAAGACGTGCTGGATTATAAATTAGTAGAAAAGCTCATAGAATTGCAGTCTTCGGCAATTAACGCCGTCGCGGTGGAAGTGTTGAAAAACGGAAGAAGCATGGTTCCGAGCACGGTATTCGCCTGCGGAGACGAAGCGCGGGATAAGATCGTGCTCAACGACATCAAGCAGGAGTGCGACTACCGTAACATGAAAAAATATGCTCTGGTGGATGTTTTGAACTTTGGCAAGGCTCACTTTGACAATAAAAAAGAGCATTTTATGAAAAACGCTTTCGGCGAGTACTCTAACGCGATTGAAAAAGACCGTTATTTCGTTGATTTTACCAATCCCGAGGTCGAGGGGATGATCCGCAAGTATCTTGAAGATATTATCAAGTCTGGATATTTCGACGCCATTATCGTCGATAATCTTAAAATGCCTTATTATCCATCGGCGGCCAACGATATAAGGGCGCTTTTTATTTTCAACGACGGTCCCGTCAGGGAGTTTGAAAAAAATACCGGGGTAAGCGTTTCTGTCTTAAGCGAAGCGCACGAGGCCATATTTAAAAAGTTCGCAATATCCAAATTTGAAAATTTCGTATCGATGCTGAGAAAGTTTTTCGCTTCAAAAAAGGTCCCGTTTTATGCTATTTGCGACGCCGACTATTATTCGAGGAAATTCGATACCCGCTTATGCGAGTTCAAGCAGTGGGGCAACAACATAGATATGCTGTTTTTGAGGTTCAACGAAAGCGACGAAAAGAAGCTGGAGAAGGCTTCGCGTGAAACCGGGTCTCAAATAGCAAGGCCGCAGGTGATCTGCGTCAGCCGCAAACTTTTTCCCGACGTCAAGTCAGCTTTTAACTTTTCAGATGTCCTTAAAAAGGTCAATATGACGAGTAATCTGGTACGCGGATTATTGCTGGAAGAGTAGCCGCTAAAAAAAATATAAAAAATTATTAAAAAAAATACCTATTTTCCTTTTTTTTTGGTATAATATCACTACACAATAAAAAAAATAACCAACTCTGTATGGAGTAAGAGTATGTTCTCCAAGTTGGTATGAAGTTAAATAACGGGGGCAGATAAGTATGGCAACGACCCAGAAAAATTCTACAAAAGTTCCTGAATTAAAAGAAATCGCAGCAAAAGCAAAACTCGGATTAAAAGAAATCGAAAAATTAGAAAACTTGTTGAACGAAAGCGGCAATTACGCGCAGGAAACTATCCGTCAGACTTTACAGTGGTACCTGAATAATCTCGGCCTTCATGAATATTACTTCCAGACCACGGCTATCGAAGAGATCGCAAAGCATATCGAATCGATTAAAGCTGCTGAAATCATTTCTCAGAACTTCCCGCAGGAAAAGGGCGGCATCAACCTCAAACAGGAATTGGCCGACCGCGCTATATATATGATCGACGATTATCCGGAAAGAGCCGTCGATACCGAACGCGCTTTCGAAGCTAAATATCCCGCATATCGCCTCGAATGCTATAGAACTTCCGGCATGACCAATAAAAAATCGCACATGAGAATTTATTTCGTGTACACGCCGAAATTTAAAAACGTAAAAGGCGATTTCACATATGAAAATTCATGTGAAATAGGCTTCTTTGAAACGGCGCAGCCCGAAACGCAGAAACGCTACAAAAACGTATGGGAAAAATCGGCCAGCTGGGCTACTCCTTACGTAGACGTTTCTAACACGACCGACGGCAACGAAACCCGTATCATGGTTTCCTTAAATACCGATTCGAGCGAAACCTTCATTTCAAAATTCTCCGATGTATTATCCACCTACAATCTTTACACCAACCGTAAATTCGTCGTTCCTTTCGCGAACGGCAAAACCATATATTCGTTCTACATCAACAAAACGAACGACAAAGAATTAATCAGCAATATAGTTGAAGACATAACCCTGGTTGCCATTCTTCCCAAAGCAAAAATCAACCAGCTGTTCTACAACAACACTTTGAACGCTCAGCAGATGCTTTACGCGGTATCGGTTTCCGAATACGCTCACCAGTTCCTCACTTCGCATAACGAAGAATATGTAAGCATTTCGAAAGCGTTAAAAGACCAGCCCGAATTAATCGGAAAGCTCGGCACGCTTAAAACGAGTCTTGTAAAAGACACTTTTACGCGCGCAAAAATAAGCGATGTTTTAATGAACAATCCTGAATTCATAAAAGCTGCTTACAATGCATTCCACGAAAAATTCAATCCCGAGCTTAAAAAACGCGATTACGAAAAAGCGAACCAGAAACTTGCCGAACTCGTTAAAACTCATGCGGTCAACGAAGTAGAAATCGCTATATTGAATTCTTTTATAACATTCAATAACCACGTTCTTAAAACCAATTTCTATAAAACCGAAAAAGTAAGCCTTGCTTACAGGCTCAATCCTACATTCTTAAACAAAGTAGATTATCCCGATACGCCGTTCGGCTTATTCTTCCTCGTCGGCAAGGAATTTATCGGATATCACATTCGTTTCCGCGATATCGCCCGCGGCGGTATCCGTCTCGTTAAATCGAGAACTTACGAAGATTTCGAATTCAAAGCCGATTTCATATTCGACGAAAACTACGGCCTTGCCCACACCCAGCAGAGAAAGAACAAAGACATTCCCGAAGGCGGATCGAAAGGCACCGTATTATTAAACTGGCAGTCGCAGGACAAAGCTGAACCCGCGTTCAAAAAATATATCGACGGCGTGCTCGATCTCTTACTGCTTCCCAATAAAGAAGTCGTCGACTATTACGGCAAAGAAGAAATACTCTTCCTCGGTCCGGACGAAAACACGGCCGAAGTTATGCTCTGGGCTTGCGAACGCGCTCACTATCGCGGCTATAAATTCTGGAAAGCGTTCACGACTGGTAAAGACGTATCGATCGGCGGCATTCCCCACGACCGTTACGGCATGACCACTATCGGCGTTCACGAAATGGCTATGCAGATGCTTGCCAAGCACGGCATTAAAGAAGAGAACATAACCA
>JAKPTH010000475.1 GCA_029571125.1 bacterium | reverse complement strand
GGCGTGAAAATCGGCGATGAGCTTTTCTACCTGCGCATCGACTTTCGTGACTTTGCCGCCGGTTTTGCTGAAATCGCAAAGGTTCAGCGAAGCGCCCAGGCCGCCCGGAAAGATCACGGCGTCATAATCTTTAGCGCTTATCGCGCTCAGTTTGACTATTTCGCCGCGGGCGATTCTGGCCGATTCCGCCAGCATATTTCTTTTTTCTCCGCTTTCTTTTTTCGAGTAATGATCGAAAACCCTTGTCTGAGGGGCGTCCGGAGCGGCGCACTGATATTTAGCGCCCTGCGCCGCAATATTTAAAAGAGTGAGGGTGGCCTCGTGTATTTCCGATCCGTCCATTACTCCGCATCCGGAGAGTATTACAGCTATTTTTTTCATTAAAGACCTCCAGTGTTTTTTAATTACTTCTTTTTTTTATTCGGCCTGTATGTTACCGTTTTAACGACCTTGAGATCGGTGCCGTATTTTACGGCTTTAACCAGATATCCGTCCTGATCGTATTCGAACTCGACCTTCGCGGCGTTTCTTTCTTCGAAGTCTATAACCCTTAAAGTGCCGTCGTAGTCGTGCGACGAAAGCGAAATTATCTTTCCGCCGTAACTTCTTATTTTATAATAACGCTTATTTCCGTCCAGTTCGCTTATTTCATTGATGCCCCGCGGCAGGTTGTTAGCCTCGTACGCGACGTCTTCATAATACCTTTCGGTGGCCGAAAAGCACGTCGTAAGAACTATAAGTAATATTACAAGCGAAAAGGCAATTGCGATAATTTTAATGATTTTCTTTTCCATGGAAGCTAATATACTATAAATAAAAAAATAAGTCAATCGTTCTTTAAGCTATCAGGGCGGTATAAACGAATGAAATAAATAAATGATAAAAAGATAAAAGATTGCCGATCTGATGTTTTTCTGATATAATATGCCGCGTTTAAATTTTAAGACGGAATCGGAATTCGTTTCATGATAATAGACCGCGAAAAAATCAAGCCTGAAATTTTTAAGATATCTTCGAAACTGGCTCAGGCGGGATACAAATCGTATCTTGTCGGCGGCGCCGTAAGGGATATAATCTTCGGCAACGTCCCCAACGATTACGATATACTGACAGACGCCAGATGCTCGGAAATAGCCGGAATTTTCAAAAGCGTCGTCCCTTATGGAATGAAGCACGGCACGGTTCTGGTGGTGATCGGCCGCACGCCTTACGACGTCACTTCTTATAACGACGGCGAACCCGCGCCGTTAAGCCTGGAAAACGACCTCGCGATAAGGGATTTTACAATAAACGCGATGGCGTGCGATTTAAACGGCCTCGAGCTTATAGATCTTTTCGGCGGACTCGAAGATTACGCTAAAAAACAAATTAAATGCGTCGTATCCGCGGAAGCCAGGTTCAAAAAAGACCCGCTTCGAATCCTGAGGGCCGTGCGCCAGGCCGCCAAGTTCGGTTTCGAAATCGAGGACGCCACATTCGAATCGGCTAAAAGCCTTTCGCACCTTATAACCGCCGCCGCTCCGGAAAGGATAATGAACGAGCTCGTAAAGCTTTTCGACTCGCCCCAAAACGGTAAATATTTAAGATGCCTGCTTTCGATAAACGCGTGGCACGAAATTTTTCATAAATATTATCAAAACGTAATATTCCCGGGCTGCGAAAAAAAATTTTTTACGCTAAACGACGAATGCTATAAAATTTTCGACGAGAACTCATCAAAAAGGTACGGCTTCAAGCTTGCGCTTTTGATTATTTTCAGCCTTTACCGCGCCGCCGGAGATAAAATCAGATTTTACGAATATAAAAAGCTCGTCAAAGCTTTATTCGAACTTAAATTTTCAAAAAACGACTTCGACGAAATATCGGCGCTCGTTTTTTTGGCTTATTATCAGCTGAGCAAAGAGCCTCGCTGCGAAAGCTGGCACGGCGATATAATTAAAGTGAAAGAAGCCATGATAGACCACCGTGAGCTTACCAAACAAAAAATCGAAGCCGGAGAGGTATTCTCCCTCTGCTCGCTTTTCGGCCGCTCGATCGGCGATTCGGCCATGGAAGCCAGATTTGCCTTGGCCGTAAAAACCTCGGAAAAAGCGGTAACCGAAAAACACCCGGTTTATATAGAAGATCTGGATATAAACGGAGACGATATAAAGCGAATATTGGGCATGGAAGCCGGAAACTGCATCGGCGAGGCGCTTAGATACGCAAGGAGCCTGGCGGTCGCCGATCCGGCATGCAACCGCAAAGAATTTTTGAAAAATAAAATCGCGCAATTTTTTAAAAAAGATTAAATTTTAGCCCCGGCCTCTTCTAAAAGCCTTATTATTTTTTCGCAGCCTTTCTCGTTGGCGAGCCTTAGAACCGTCCATCCGGATTTATTTTCATCGTTCACGTCCGCGCCGTGCCTTATGAGCAGCTCTACCATTTCAAACGATTCCGAAGCGACCGCCTGAATCAGAGCGCTGACTCCGTTATTGTCCTTGGCGTTCACGTCCGCGCCGTGTCCGATAAGAAGAGAGGCTATTTCGGTGTTATTCGAAACGGCCGTGAGCGTCAGAGCGCTCATGCCGAATATAGTCTGTTTTATATTTACGTCCATTCCCTTTTCTATCAAAAGCTTTACCACTTCTATATGGCCCATGCGTGAAGCGTAAAAAAAAGCGGTATTTCCGAGCCCGTCGACCGCGTTTATATTCGCGCCGTGGTTTAAAAGCAGCCTTACCGCTTCGAGCTGGCCCGCGGAGGCCGCGATCATAAGGGCGCTCATGCCTACGGCGTTATCCTTAGTGTCCACGTCGATGCCGTTGGCGATCAGCTGGCGGAGTATGTCGCAGTTGCCGTAGGAGGCTGCATAAATATAAGCCATTTTAGCCACGTCGCCGTCCGCCGCGGACTGCAGCAGAGAATCGGATATCAATGAGTCGTGAGTGTCGATGCCCATTTTTCGGCCTCCATTCAATTAGACTTTTCGATGTTTTTATTGATGATCTTTATTTTATTTACCGCCACTTTAACTATATCGCCGGAAGCCGTCTTCAGCGAAATAAAACCTTCGGCTATATTTCCGCTTACCTTGTCGCCGTTTTTAGATATGATCTTATCGTACGGCCGTTCCGTTTCATAAACCGAATATGCTGCCAGAATATCGCTGATTTTAAAATTAATGACGCCGTGCTCGGTACTGATGGCAATTTTTTCGTTCATTATTTCGCCCGTAAGAATATCATTATTTCTTAATATGATTTCATCGGCTTTCGCCTTTTTGCCGCTCCCGTTATCTTTAGAGCTTACGGCCTGGTTGACGCTTGCGGGAGAGATTTCGAAGCCGCCGTTTTCCCGCGAAACGATGGCTTTGATCTTTGCGGCTTCTTCGGCCGTAATTAAGGGCTTATGCTCGATAAAAAGCTTCTTGAGCCGCTCCATGGAAAAAAGTTCTTCGAAGCTGACGCCTCTAGAATATTTCATGAACGCGGCGAGACCGCCGAGAACGGCAGCCATTAACATAAGCATAAAAAGCATTACGGTAAGCCTGGATATAGCTTTTTCGCATCCTTTAATTATTTTAATTTTCATAAAAATTTTCCGCTTCTATAAGCCGGCTTTAAAACGGCGCCGGCCTTTACTTTTCTCCGAGTCTGCGGGCTATTTTTTCGAGTTCGGCCTCGGCCTCTTCGACCAGCGTTTCGATTATGCTTTTCATTGGAAGTATGTCGTTTATGAGCCCGACGCTCTGGCCGGCCATAAGGGAGCCGTATTCGATGTCGCCTTCTACCACGGCGCGTCTTAGCGACCCGGTCCAGAAGTTTTCCACTTCGAACTGAGCCTCTTCGCGTCCGATCGTCCCTTCTTCGAGCCTTTTAAGCAGCTCCAGCTGGAGCTTTCCGAACTCTTCGCTGCCTTTATTTTTGATGGCCCTCACGGCCACCACCGGCAGTTTGGAATCGTACTGCGGCGTGGACGACGCCTGCCGAGCGCGCGCTTTCAAAAAAGCGTTCTTGAAGTTTTCATGCGCCGTGCATTCGCGGCTCATAACAAAGCGCGTCCCCAGCTGGCAGCCCGCGGCGCCCATAAGCATAAGGTGAGCCATGATGCCGCCTTTTGCAATGCCGCCGCCCACGAAAATCGGAACGGTATCGCCGAACCCGAAAAGCACCTGCTGAATGAGAATAGTGAGCGAAACGTGGCCGATATGGCCGCCTGCCTCGCTTCCTTCGAGTATCAGCGCGTCGATTCCGTATTTTATCTGCTGTTCGGCTATGGATTCCTCAGCCACGAAAGACATGGTCTTTTTGCCGGAATCTTTCATTCTCGCGATCTCGGATTTTTTAGGTATGCCGCCCGCGAAAACGACGAA
>JAKPTH010000453.1 GCA_029571125.1 bacterium | reverse complement strand
GACGGCGCCGAGCATACGGCGGTAAGCGCCAAAGAAAGCTTTAACTTCGTATCCGGCGTAGCGGATCCCGGCGTTATTCCTGGAGGACCGGGCGGTCCCGGAGGACAGCTCAGCGACGAAGTGGTTTTCGTTCCGCCTCCGCCTGGCCAGGATACTCCGCCCGACACTGTTTCAAAAAAGATAAAAATTAACTTTAAGCGTGAAGGCGGCGGGCCCGAAATTAATGAGCGCCAGGAATATGTTTGGAAATGGCCTCACGAACTGCCGGAGCAGCCCAAGTCAAGGCCGGCAAAGGCTCATAATTATGCCGTTAGAGCTGTTATACGCGGCGCCGAATTGGAATCCGAAGACGAGCAGGGAATAGACGGAGCTCAGCACGGCTCATTAGACGAAAGGGAGCGAAACAATTACGTTGAATACGGCGGCCGTTATTACAGAAAATCCGGAATAGACATCGACGGCGACGGCCCGCTTCCCGATTCGCTTAAGGCTAAATGGGAAGTAAGGTATCCTTCCGTCACGCCTAACGGCTCCGGCGGCTGGAACATGGTGCATAATCTTTCAAAAAAAACGGATGAAGGCGATAATTTCCAATATAAAATGCCCGAACCTTCGGAACCGTTCAAAGTTATCGTGGCCATGAAGGTAAAACATAAATGGCGCGATTTTTTCTACGATAAATCCCCGAGCCAGATTCCGGCGGCCATACAGTATTATAACGCATTAAAGAACAACACCGATCCAACCGGCGCCATAACGCCCGGCGATCGCTATAAAGACATATCCACTACGGTTAACGTGCCTTCTGCCTCCGGCGGCGAAGGCACCGAAGGTCCTTTGGAAGTAAGCGTTACCGTCAGCGGCACTATAAAGTTTAAAGAATGGAAAAAAGTCGGCCGCGAAGATGATCCCGGCGCTCAGCCCGATTCTAACGGCCGCAGGCCGCAGAGAGATAAGTACGATTGGGTCGGTCCCATCACACAGGACAGAAGCCAGTCTTTTAAAGCGGGAACGGTAAAGCATAACGACGAAGACAATAAGTTTACCGATGAATCGATCGTTCATGAGACCGTTTTAGATACGACCGCGCCTAAAATAGAGTTCGCGCCTCAGGCTATCGGCGGCCTGGCCACCTTGACCGGCAGCGGCGATATAATATGCTCTTCGGGAGACTTGATCAACGTCAGGGTGAAAATAATCGACAATAACCGTTACAGCGCTTTGAGAACCCCTTTTCTCACATATGAAACCGCGCCATCTACAAACAATGCAGCCGGCGCTACATGGTCCGCCGTGCCGCTTATGATGGAACCCTGCGCGGGCGTGCCCGATAACGCCGCTCCGCGCCCGTTTTCAGGCGGAAACTGGGGTTATTTTCAGGCGCTGGTCCCTTCTCCCCATAACATAAAGGGAACCAAGGCTCTTCGCTGGTTCGTAGATGCGTTCGACGGCGCAAAGTTTAGGCAGCCTCAGCCGTATAACGGCGTAGCGTGCTTCGGTAATTTCAACCATGGCAACTTTGAATATAACGGCGACGGGCCTAACACACCAAAGGTAGACCAGTCGGCAAATAAAATGGGAACGCTCTCCATATACGATAACGACAGGCCGAATATCAACGTTAAAATGTGGAAGGTCGATCGCAGCGGAATATATCTTGTAGGCGATTTTGAAGCGGCCGAAGATTATTTTACGGAAGATTTCTATTACGACATGACGAATCCTTCGGATATGATAGATTCGTCTGGACCCGCCGGGGAATATAAGGCGAAAATCCCTCCGGATACCGCTGCAGGAAACGTGCCCGCCGCTTCTTCGATTTTAGGGCCGGGCTCGGCCGGAATGCAAATTCCAGCTGCGCTTATCTTTCCGAGCTCTTCGCTTTTTCCCGCCGACAGAAAAGCTCCGATAGCGGGGAATCTCAAGTATCAGGTCGAGGACGCGGGCTATGACTTTTTTAAATATCACGCAGGCTTCGGCTCGTCCGCTCCTTCAGGCTTGAAAGACGGCAATTGCCCGGTAGTTTTTGAAGACGTAAAGTATATATTTACGGTCGATGCATATGATAATATCGAAGGAATCGCTAATAACGGAGTTATTTCGGCAATTCCCAAACCGGAACGCACGAAAGTTTCGTTTGAATTAAAAGACACCGAAAGCCAGCCCGCGCTTTCCGCGGTAAATATGGAATTCCGCGAAGGCCAGAGCCGCCCGGTCACTTCCGCCAATGAAGGCAAAATGTGGTATCTGGGCCCCGATGACCCGAGCATTCCGCTGGCTGCCGGAGTCGATATGCCGAAAGAAGTCCCGACGCTGGAGCATGTTTTCCATTCGGTTTCCGCGGATAACTCTATAGGCAACAGATACCTCAAAGTTACCGCAACCGACCGCTGCGGCCATAAGAGAAATATAGCCATACATTTCAAGGTCAACGAAGTAACCAACGAGCTGCGCGTTCTCGAAGAGCAGATCAAGCGCGAGTTAAAGCAGCAGAGAGATACAAGATAACGGGCATATAAAATGCTTTTTAAATAAAACAGCCGGGACGTTCATTAAAACGTCCCGGCTGTTTATGTAAAAATGATGTTTTTTTTCGCCGTTAAAATTATTCTACGTTTTCAACGCGTTTAATTTCAGGAAGCTCCTGTTTGATTGTGCGTTCGACGCCGTTTTGAAGCGTCATGGCGGCGCAGGGGCAGCCGTGGCATGCGCCTTTTAATTTCACTTTAACTACGTTGTCTACGACATCGATAAGTTCGATATCGCCGCCGTCGGCGTTTAACATGGGCCTGATTTTATCGATGATTTTTTTAACTTTTTCTTTCACTGTACACCTCTCTGATAATTTTAGATGTCATTTGTTTTTTTAGCTTAAGTTATTATACTATATTTACCGGATTTTGGCAATATAATTTATATGCATATTCAATTATTTGCAGGCGGCTTCGCGCATTACTGCGCGGTAAATTGCGTTTATGTCACTTACGTATCTGGACTTATCATAGTTTTTAATCATGAACTCGCCGGCTTTATGCGCTATGGATTTGTAATGCCGATAGTTGCTGTAAACGCCGTATATGGCGGCCGCTAAAGCTTCGGTATCGCGCGGCGGAATAAGCGTTACGAAAGGCTCGGACGATGATTTGTCGCCTGCCAGTTCGTAAATTCCGCCGACGTCGAAAGCCACGCAGGGCAGCCGCAGGCTTAAAGCTTCCATTATGGTAACAGGGATTCCTTCCTGCAGTGAAGGCAGTACGAACAGGTCTGTCCCTGAAATTATACGGGCAACGTCCAGCCTTAATCCGCTGAAAATAACGCGGCTTGAAATGCCTAAACTTTCGGCCTGAGTCCTGAGCTGCTCTTCGTATTTTTTGTCGCCCGCGCCTACTATGAGGCAATATAAGCCCGGTATTTTATCGATATTTTTATGCAGCGCGTCTATTAAAAACGCATGCCCCTTGTTGTGATGAAGACGCGCCACCTGACATATTACGAAAGAATTTTCAGGTATGCCGAATTCGGAGCGCAGAAAAGAACGGCCGCCGGTTTCGGCCAGCCTGGCGAGTCCGGAGTTGTCTATGCAGTTATAAAGATAAAAAGACGGTTTGGCCGCCACCGCCGAAGAACGGCTTCTTACGTGGTCCGCGACGTTTTTTGAACAGAAAGTGAGATAATCCGGAAAATAAGCGTAAACCGGCCTTACTTCACCCTGGATGGAACCTATGGATTTGACTTTGTTGAATCTTGCCGCGAGCGCGCCGAGCAAGGTCGCCCGGTTCATGTGAAGATGGCAAAGGTCGGGTTTATATTCGCCGATTATCTTATAAAGCCTGTAAAGCGAAAAAATATCGGCATTATCAGCCATGGCGGCCGTATAAACTTTATCGCAAGCGTCCGCGGCGAGCCGTTCCAGTTCGCCGCCCGCCGAACAGACGGCCGCTACATTGCCGAAGGTGTTTCTGGAAGCCGAAAGCATTTCCAGAAAACATTTTTCGGCCCCGCCGACGGTGCCGGAGCTGATGATGTGAAGTATCTTAGAATAGGTTTCCGTCTTGCGGTACATGTTAACGCTTCGATATTCTGGAGATGAAATTATCGATCCTGCTTTCCATAGACTGAAGCTGAGAGCGGAATTCCTTAAATAATTTTATCAGCTCTTTTTTGGAAATTTTTTCTAAAATATTGTCTGGCGGAATGAAAGGCATGGATACCGGAACTATTTTATTGAGCGGCTTTTTCGTATAATCTATTTCAGTTTCCGGCTTTACAGTTTCCGCCGCTTTCTGAGGCTTCGCTTCAAAATCGGCGGTCCGGAATTCAGGGGCGGCCTTGAAGTCCATCTTGACGAAAGACGTGGCGCTTTTAATTTCGAACTCGTCGAGTAGCGAAGGAACTATCGATGAATAGCCGTTTTCGGAAAGCTTTGCCTGTAGAGTGTTTTTGGCTTCGGTTTCGCCGTGGACCAGAAACACGTTTCTGGGTTTCGCCGCCGACGTGGCCAGCCATTTTAAAAGTCCCGACTGGTCGGCGTGGGCGGAATATCCGTGGATGGATTCCACGCGCGCGTTGACGCTGTACTTTTCGCCCATGATGTTTATCAGCTTTTCCCCGTCGGTGATCTGGCGGCCGATGGTCCCGAACGCCTGATAGCCGACGAAAAGCACGGTGCATTCTTTTTTAAATATATTGTATTTGAGATGATGGAGTATTCTGCCGTTGTTGGCCATTCCGGAGCTGGAAATTATTATCTGCGGAGAGTTTACCTGGTTTATAGCCCGGCTTTCCTGGGCTTCGGAAGCGTAGAAAATATTTGAAAAATTAAATGGGTCGTCGGACCGTTTTAAATATTCGACCATTTCGGCGTCGAAACACTCCATGTGCTTTCTGAAAATTTCTGTGGCGTTGCATGCGAGAGGCGAATCGATGTAGATCGGAACGGACGGTATTTTTTTGCCGTCGAGCATTCCGTGCATTTCATATATAAGCTCCTGCGTGCGGCCGACCGCGAAAGACGGAATTATCACTTTCCCGCCGGCCGTTATGGTTTCGTTTATTATTCTCGCGAGCTCGTCTGAGCGGTCTTTATCGTTATTTCTTATTCTGTCGCCGTAAGTGGATTCCATTACTATATAGTCAGCGTCGTTAATGGCTTCGGGGTCTTTTAAGATGGGAACGGGCATATTGCCGACGTCGCCGGAGAAAACTATTTTATATTTTTCGCCGTTTTCGGTTATATCGAATTTAACGAAGGCCGAGCCCAGAACGTGTCCGGCGTCGTGAAACGTGGCCGTGATTCCGGGATAGGCTTCATAAGGCCGGTTGTAATCGACCGGTTCGAAAAATTTGAGGGCGTTTTTGGCGTCTTCTTCGGTGTAAATAGGCTCTTTAGGTTCCTTGCCGAGCCGCAAGCGCCTGCGGTTATAGCGTTCCGTTTCGGTCTGCTGTATTCTAGCGGAATCGCGCAGCATTATATCGCTGAGATCGAACGTGGCCCTGGTAGATATAATTTTGCCATTAAAGCCGTTTTTAACCAGCTTCGGTATCAGGCCCGAGTGGTCGATGTGAACGTGAGTCAGGAAAACGTAATCGATAGCGCGGGCGTCGAACGGGAATTCCGAGTAATTGAGCAGTTCGTCTTCTTTGGCGCCCTGATACATTCCGCAGTCTATAAGCGCGTTTCTCGAGGCGCCGTTAACGTTGAATGTCAATAGAAAACATGAACCTGTTACGGATTTTATCGCGCCGATAAACTTTATTTTCATTTCTTGACTCCCTTTTTACCTTTTATAGCGGCCATCGAACCTGCTTTCGATTTAGCCTTTGACGCGAAGGAGCTGGCCTCCCTCATTTTTTTAGCTTCGTTTTTGGCGCCTGGCCTGAATTCGCTCGATTGTTTCGATTTGTTATGCGCGAGCTGTTTTACGCGGTTTTCTTCGCGCTTCTGCCTCATTTTTATGATTTCTTCTTCGATAAGCTGTTTGCGGCTCTTTTCGGCGGATTTTTCCTTTGAAAGTATAGTCTTTTTAGGCGCCGCTTTCGCTTTCTTTAATATTTCGCGTTCGATCTCTTCTTTTTTTGACAGCGGTTTTTTTGAGGCTTCGCGCGCCAGTTTTGTAGCGGATTTGGCTTTAACGGCCGATTTTTCTTCGCGCTTGCCTGCGGCTTTTTTACGTTCCTGAGTTTTCGAGGATGCGGCTTTTTTGTCGCCTGCGGATTTTCTGGATTTTTTCGCGGGCTGCGTCTTTCTGGTCTTTATGAGATGGCTGAGGTTGTCGCTGGCGCCTTTTTGGATGTCTTCGATTTCTTCTTCCCAGAAACGCTCTAAATTGTAGTGCTCCCTGATTTCGGGAGTGAATATGTGCACGATGACTTTGCGAGTGTCCATGACAACCCAGTCGCCGTTTTGATATCCTTCGCGCGAATTGATCACGAGCCCGTTTTCTTCGAGCTTGTCGGCGATATTATCCACGATAGCGCGGCTCTGCACGTTGGAGTCGGATGTGCAGATCATAAAATAATCTGTCAGAGTGGTTAAAGCGCTTACTTCGATTATTTTTACGTCATAAGCTTTTTTTTCTTCCGCCGCTTCCCTGAGTAATTTTAATAATTCTTTCGAGCTAAGTTTCAAATTAATTCCCCCATAATGATTTTTATATTTTATTACTGTTTCAAGGCTAATATTTCGGTTACTTTATCCACGATATTTTTTGGAGAGAAAGGTTTTGTGAGATAAAGGTCCGCGCCGAATTTAAGGCCTATGTCTTTATCCACTTCCTGGCCTTTGGCGGTGAGCAGGATAAAAGGGATGGCCTTTAGTTTATCGTCGTTTTTTACTTTCTGGCAGACTTCGAACCCCGTGAGCTTTGGCATCATTACGTCGCACAGAATAAGATCGGGCATTTCGCTTGCGATCATGCCGAGGGCTTCTTCGCCGTTCGCCGCGGTAATGACGTCGTATCCCGATTTTTTAAGATTGAATTTTAAAATATTCACTATATGGACTTCATCGTCGACAACCAGAATTTTTTTGCCCATATTCAACTCCTTTAGCGATAACGGGTATTTATTTAAAATATTTTACTATCCGGACTTCGTTTCCTTCCTTGTTGTACTCGATACGGTCCACAAGGTTTTTAATGATCAATATTCCGCGGCCGCGTTTGTCGTATAAAGATAATTTTTCGTGGGTCGCGAAAACGTTGTTGACTACGAACCCTTCGCCTTCGTCTCTAATGGTCAGCTCGAATTTATAGTCGTTAAACACGTAGCTCAGAAATACTTTTTTTTCGGGATCGAACTTATTTCCGTGCTCTATGGCGTTCATTACCACTTCGTCGATTATCATCATGACTTCGAACGGATCGAGACCGCACGAGGGGTTATTGCGCGCGAGACTGCCGAAAAATTCGGCCGCGGCTACGGTGCTTTTTGCGTCGCTTTCTATGGCCATCTGCTGATACTCGAAATCTTTGGCGTTGAGTATCATCAGCGTCAGATCGTCCGACTGCGGAGCGCTGCCGACGAAGTCTTCGACGTCCATCAATATTTTATCCACGAGGCTTTTTGCGTCGAAATAATGGTATTTCTGGATTATATTTATGAACCTGTCCTGGCCGTATTCTTCGTCTCGTTCGTTCATGGCCTCCACTATGCCGTCGGTGAATAAAATAAGCTTATCTCCGGGGCTAAGCCGTATTTTCTTTTCTTCGTAAGATACCGAATCGAACATCCCCACGAAAAAACCGTTAGCGTCGAGCTCTTCGATGGCGAGGGTGTCCGCATGAAGCCAGTATGGAGGATTGTGGCCTGCCTTGGAATAGGTGAAATCCAGCGTTTCGGTATCGAGCATTCCATAGAACATGGTTACGTAGCGGTTGTTTTCCATATCGGAAATAATGAAGCTGTTGGAGCGCTGGAGTATATTGGCCGGAGAGTAATTATCGGCCACCTGTGTTTTTAAAACCGCTCGCGTCATCGACATGATCATCGCCGCGGGTATGCCTTTTCCGGAAACGTCGGCTATAACGAATCCTATTTTTTTCCCTTCGGGATCGTGCTTTAAAAAATCGTAATAATCGCCCGAGACGGTTTTAGCGGGCTTATTGATCGCGAAAATGTCCATTCCGCTTATTTGCGGGGGATATTTTGGAATAAGCTTCTGCTGTATTCGGTTGGCGACGTCTATTTCTTTTTCTATGGTCTGCTTTAACAAATATTCTTTGAGCAGGTTTTTGTCCCTGATAATCGAAGAAATCTGCTGTCCCAGTATTTGAAGCAGGTTCCTGTTCGGCTCGGTAAAGTTGCTGAGGCCGTTTTTATTTACGAGCAGAATAACGCCTATCGACGAAGAATTTTCATCGAAGAGCGGCACTATAAGAAGCGATTTGACGGGTTGATTTATGAATTGCGATATTTCGGAAACTATGCTGTCTTCTTTATACTGCCGGGCGCTGAGGACTTCCGGCTCTATTTTAACGCT
>JAKPTH010000448.1 GCA_029571125.1 bacterium | reverse complement strand
GTTCCCGGGTTACGCCGTTTTCTTCCACCGGTCCCGGTTTTATAGAACTTTCGTTCAAAAGTTTAATTATAGTATCGAGAGTTTTCTGCCTTCTTATAGGTTTCGGCAAAAAACCGTTAAATCCGGCTTCTATGAATTTTTTTATGTTTTTGTCGAAAAGAGTTGAAAATGCAAGAACGGGAACGGCCTTGATCGACTCGAATTCGCTTTTCCTTATTTTTTTAGCGGTTTCATAACCGTCCATTCCCGGCATCTGAATGTCGAGAACTATAAGATCGTAATGAGCGCCCTGCGAATTGCGGGCTTCTATCATTTTTAAAGCGTCTTCGCCGTTCGACGCGCCTTCGGCTTTAAATCCGGACATCTTCAAGACGCGGGCCAGGATCTCTATATTAGCCTCGTTGTCGTCGACTATGAGTATTTTTTTATTTTTGAGTTTTTCGTCAATTAAAAAATCGGCGTTGTGCGAGGCCCCGGGTTTTTTTAGCCACAGGGTAAAATGAAAAGCGCTGCCTTCGTGCGGGCGGCTTTCGACCCATATTTCGCCCTTCATGAAATTTACGAGCTTCTTGCATATGGAAAGCCCGAGCCCGCTTCCGCCGTATTTTCTGGTTATGGACCCGTCGACCTGCTTGAATGTTTCAAAGATGATGTCCAGTTTGTCCTCTTCGATTCCGATTCCGGTGTCTTTGACGCAGAAGTGAAGTTTTACTTGATCGCCGCTATCTTCGAGCTTGTTTACCAGAAGTGAAATTTCACCTTTTTCGGTGAATTTCGACGAATTGCCGAGAAGGTTTATCAGTATCTGCTTTATTTTAATGGCGTCGCCTTTGAAGTATGAAAAAATTTCGCTGTCGATATTGCAAAGGATTTCGATCGGCTTGTTTATGACTATAAAGCTTATCATTTCGCAAACTTCATAGCAGACGAGCTCCAGGTCGAAATCTATTTCTTCGAGTTCGAGTTTGCCGGATTCGATCTTTGAAAAGTCGAGAATGTCGTTTATAAGTTTGAGCAGTATCATGCTGCTGTTTTTAATGGTTTTAACGTAATCGATCTGATCGTCCTTGAGCGGAGTGTTCATGAGTATTTCAGTGAAGCCTATTACTCCGTTGAGCGGAGTCCTGATTTCATGGCTTATATTGGCTAGAAATTCGCTCTTGGCAAGATTAGCGTAATCGGCCTGGACTTTAGCGTACTGGAGTTCGAATTCCGCTTTTTTACGTTCCGTTATGTCTTCTTTGACCGCCAGAAAATGGGTGACCATGTCGTTTTTATTCTTAATCGGCGATATAGACGCGAACTCCCAGTAAAGCTCGCCGTTTTTTTTGCGGTTGTTGAGCTCTCCGTGCCATTCGTGGCCGGATATTATGGCGTTCCAGAGCTGCTTGTACGTTTCGACCGGCATTTGCCCCGATTTAAGGATGCGCGGGTTTTTGCCGAGCACTTCGTCCGGCGAATACCCGGTCATTTTGGTGAATTTAGGATTCACGTATTCGATGTCGCCCTGTATGTTGGTTATGATGATTGAAACTGGGCATTGCTCTATGGCGTATGATAATTTTCTGAGCTGGTCTTCGTTCTGCTTGCGTTCGGTAATGTCTTCGAAGCTTTCTATGAAGCCTATGTAACGGCCTTCGTTGTCTTTTAAAATGCTCCTGTTTTTTAATATGGTCTTTAGCTTTCCGTCCTTGGTGATTATTATGCTTTCGGACGTTCTTGAGCCTTCGATGTTTTCTAATTCGGATGCGTTGAACGCCGAACACTTTTCACGGCAGAGTATGAAGCATTTTTTGCCGACGGCCTCTTTGGGACTGTATCCGGTCAGCTCGGCCGCCCTGTCGTTCCAGCTGGTAATGGTGCAGTTTTTATCGACGGTGAATATGGCGCTCGGCGTGACCTGATAAATTAATTCGGCGTATTCTTTGGCGTGCTTCAATGCGGCTTCGGCCTTTTTGCGCTCGGCAATTTCCCGGTGCAATTCCTCGTTGGCTTTAGCCAGATCGGCCGTTCTTTCGCGCACCCTTTTTTCGAGCTGCTCGTGCATATCGAGTATTTCCACTTCCATTCTGCATTGCTCGGATATGTTCTGGACTACGGCGAGACCGAGTTTTTTGCCGAACGGCTCGGCCGTGAGCACGCAGTTTATAAGAACTTCTATGAGGCTGCCGTCTTTTTTTATGTACTGGCAGAAGTAATCTTTGATCTGGCCCGCCTTTAAAAAATGCGGCGATACTTCGGCCGAAGTCAGACGTTTGTGATGGGGCGGTATCAGGAAGTCGAAACGTTTGCCGATGACCTCTTCACGTGAATAGCCGGTTTCTGAGAGCCATTTGCTGTTTACGTCGCAGAAATTGCCTTCCGAATCGAACGAAAACATCATGACCGGCGACATATTGTATATATGCTTGAAACGCTCTTCGCTCATTTCAAGCTCTTTTTGAAGTTTCTTTTCTATTTCGTTGGACAGATATCGTTTTTCCGTTGCGTAGCAAATAGTGCGCACGAGAAACTTATTATTGACCTGACCTTTCACAAGGTAATTCTGAGCCCCTGCCTTAACCGCGTTAATGCCTAAAGTTTCGTCGTCGATTCCCGTTAAAACTATTATGGGAACGTCTTTTGAATGCTCTAAAAGCTTCGTCAGAGTGCTGAGGCCGTTTTCATCCGGCAGCGAAAGGTCCAGAAGGATCACGTCGAATTTTTGCCGCGAAACTTTTTCGATGGCTTCTTTTAACGAAGACGCTTCGCAGGTTTCAAAGGTGAAGCTGGATTTGGTGTGCGAAAGCATTAGGTTAAACGCACGCGCGTCTAACGGATTATCTTCTACCAGTAATATTTTGATTGACTTTTCACTCATTTGTTTTCCTCGTTAAGGCGCATGCCGTTTTATATTTTAAACCCTTCGCGGCTTATGGCGTTTATATACCTGTTAAACTTGCCTTCTAATGAGCCGAACGCCTCGAACGCTCCCGCAATGCTGCCGCTTTTGCCCGTCTCTTCGAGCGTTAAAAGCAGCGAAGCTATCTCTTCCGCGCTGGCGTTGAGCGCGGAGCCTTTAAGCCTGTGGGCGCAATGCCTGAGCATATCCGGGTCGTTATTTTCGATCGCCGTCTTGATGTCTTTGATATAAACGGGCCATGCTTCTATGAACATTTTTATGATTTCCTGCATCAATTGAGAATCGTTATCCATGTTGTACTTTAAATTTTCAAAATTAAAAACAGCTTCCGCTGCCGGCAACTCTAAGGTTGAGTTTTCATCTGCGCCGGCGGTGTCCTGCGCGGCGCGTCTTTCTTTGCTCGAGCGGTATTCTTGCGTCGGTTTATCGCCGCTTTCGTTGACGGAATTAATCGCGCGGGCCGCCGCTATGACTTTTTTGAGGAGCGGTTCGAGTTCCTTGAGCTTTACGGGTTTCGACGTATAGGCGTTCATTCCGGCTTTTATGCAGGCGTCTTCGTCGCTTCGCATCGCGGCGGCCGTCATGGCTATTATTGGAACGCGCGAACCGCTTTTTCTTATCCTGCGTGCGGCTTCCAGGCCGTCCATGACCGGCATCTGTACGTCCATCAAAATAACGTCGTAAGCTTCTTGAGCGACCGCTTTCAACGCTTCGGCGCCGTTATCGCTGACCGTAACCCTGTGGCCTTTTTTGGCGCAATAACTTTTAATCAGCTTTACGTTAAGCGGATTGTCTTCGACCAGAAGAAGATTATATTTCCGGTCGTCGAACGGCCCGGCGGCCTGACCGAAGCCGCTTTCAAAGTTATATTCGTCCTGGCTTGCGCCTTTTTTAAATTCGATCTCGAAATAAAAATTGCTGCCTTTGCCGACGGCGCTTTCAACGGTAATTTTGTCGCCGCCGAGAAGGTTTACTAGCCTGTTTGAAATGGCAAGCCCGAGTCCGCTTCCCCCGTAGCGGCGGGTAATAGTGCCGTCGGCCTGGACGAAAGGCGAAAAGATGACCTCGATTTTTTCCGCCGGTATTCCAATGCCGCAGTCGGCGACTTCAAATCTTATGCGTATTTTGCTTTCGTTCTGCGAAACCATTTTTATGACGAGTTTTACGTCGCCGGCTTCGGTGAATTTAATAGAATTGCTTATCAGGTTGAGAAGGACCTGCCTCAGCCGGTAAGGATCGCTGATTATGCCGCAGCTGATTTCCGTGTCGTATAGCTTGATGAGGTTAAGGCCCTTTTCGCTTGCGGCGGCGAAAGATATGCTTAAAACCTCATCAGCTATTTCAAGAAGGTTGAATTCTATAAGTTCTATATCGAGCTTGCCCGCTTCGATCTTTGAAAAATCGAGAATGTCGCTTATCAAAGTGGCCAGTATGCTTCCGCCCGTTTTTATGTTTTTAACGTAATCGGTCTGCAGCGCGTCCAGGCCCGTTTCGGCGAGCATATCCGAAAAGCCTATTATAGCGTTCATCGGCGTTCTTATCTCGTGACTCATCATGGCCAGAAAATCGCTTTTAGCGCGGTTGGCCTTGTCGGCGGATTCCTTTGCGGCCTGAAGCTCCAGCTCGGTGCGCTTTCTGAGAGTCACGTCCTGAAAATAAATGGAAATGCCTTCGGAAGCCGGGTAAAAATTCATTTCAAACCATTTGTCGAACGGCGGATAATATTCTGTGAAAACGCTCTTGACCGATTTGTACATCGTATTTTCGATCTCACGGTAAAACTTGAGCGTGAGCGTGTCCGGAAAAATATCCGAAAGCTTTTTTCCGATAAGGCCGCTTCGCGGCACGTTAAGGATTTTTTCGGCGGCCGGGTTCGCGTATGTGAAGCACAGATTGCGGTCTATGGCTAAAAAGCCGTCCGTTATGCTTTCTAATATATTTGAAATATTGGCGCTTGAAATCCTGAGAGCACCTTCTATGCGGTGGCGCTCTTTTATTTCTGCGGCAAGTTCGTTGTTGGTGGCGCAAAGCTCCAGGGTCCTCATATTGACTTCGTTTTCGACCTTCAGGGCGAATACCTGAAGGATCCTTATGATAACCGATATCAGAAGCGTAACCAGAAGGCCGCTCAGAGAAAGGCCCCAGATGAGCCCCGTGCGGGCGCCGCCTGCGTATTTATAGCTGCCCTGGCATATGAATTTCCAGCTGAGGCCGAACACGCTGAGAGTCTTGGAATAAGTTAATGAAAGAGGCATGTCGGAGCGGTTCGCGCCGTAAATAACTTTATTGTCGCTGTTGTCGACTATCATAAGGTTCGTTTCATCGGACATATAATCCAGCAGGGAGTTTTTTATCATTTCTTCGATGCTGTTTATAAATATTATATAGCCCTTGACGCCCTTCGCGCCGTG
>JAKPTH010000442.1 GCA_029571125.1 bacterium | reverse complement strand
AACGACGGGGTTAAGAAGCATTTTGCGTTTTTTGCCGAGACCGAGGTATTCTTTTTCTTTTACGGTAACTTTATCGAGAAGGCCGGGGAACGCTTTAGCTATTGTCTTAAACATAGTGCAGCCGTGGCCGAACGGATTTTTTATCATTTTCGAAAGGATTTCATCGCATCCGCCGAAATCGCCAGTAACGAAATCTTCTTTTTTCATGTTTACGCCGTAAGCTACCGAGCTGACGTGTATAGCGACTCTGAGAGATACGTCTTTCAAAGGTTTGGCGTTATAGAATTTACGGAGTTTAGATATGAAGTATTTGTCTTTAGGATTGACCGTAACTACTACGCCGAGTCTTTTTAAAACCACGAGCTGGTTGAACGCGCGGTAAACTAATATAGGAGCGTTGTATTTGTTGCAGAGAGCTTCGAGGTTGGTAACCTGGTCCTTAGGAACGACGCAATAATAGAGCTTTATGTTGTCGGGAATGGGAGCGTCGCCGTTATCGGGCGCGGGAACCGAAGGCGCCGAAGGCGTGCCGGGATCGCCGAGAGCGGGAGCCGGAGCTTCTGCGTTGTCGTCGGCTTTAACGTTCATCAGTTTGCTTGATTTGCTGAAAGAAGAATCGTCTTTGCCTGCTGCGAAAACCGGATTGACGGCCGCTAAAAACACTAAAACAAGAATGCTTAAAAACAATACTCTGGTTTTTCTCATAAAATTAATAACCCCCTATATTTTTTTGCTTTTTACTATTATACAACAAAGAATGCCTTAAATCAAGTGATCCGCTATTTTTTTTATTTTTATTTATAGATCCGCCTTCAGGCCACGTTTTTAAAAAAATAAAAGGAGTTACTGAACGCCGGTTTCGGCTGTAGAACCCGCCGGCGCGGCCGGCGTTTCAGCCTGGTTAACGGCGCCGCCCGTTTCTTGCGCGGGGGCTTGCGTATCCGAAACGTTAGCCGGCTGCTCGACTTTAGCCAGCTGTTTTATAAGGGCGGTAATTTTAGAAACTTTTTCAGGCGGAAGTTTTTCCATTATCAGAGCGCTTTTTTTCTCTTTCATGCGCGAAAGTATTTCTAGCAAAAGGCTGTCTTCCAGAGGCCCGAGGGCATCGGCCGCAAGCTGAGGGTCCATGCGTTCGTACATTTTCGAGAATTGCTCCATCGTCTGGTCTGAAACGATTTTCTGCTTTTTAGCCTCTTCGAAATTTTTTATGCCTTTTAAAAGCTCTTTTTCTTTGTTAATTACTTCAAGTTCGCGTTCGCGCAATTCTTTTTCCCAGAGGGCAAGCTTTACGCTCTGCTCTTCGATAAGAACTTCCTTGTGCTTGAGCTTTTCGGCCATATCCTTGTAAGAGCTTTCCTGCTCGTAAAGAAGCGCCTTTATCTTGCTTTCCTCGGAGGATTTTATTATAGTGGATTCTCTAATATAATCTTTCACGTAAGGATTTTCCAGAACCGTCTGCGGCAGAAAGTCGCGTATTTTTATTATGCCGAGAAAATCGAATAAAACCGCTATGACCGCCATAAGCGACATAAAAATGACGCTCAAAAACATTATCAGAAGCCATGTTATGACCGCGCTTATAAAGCCGCTCTGCGGCGGTTTCTTTGCGGCCGGCTTCGCCGCCGGCGTCTTTTTGGTTTCCTGCTGCTTGGCCTGCTCCTTCGAGGCGGCTTCCTGCTTTTTATCTGTAGCCATCTTTTTTACTTTCCTTCTTTAAAGTTTTAAACTTTTCAGTCTTTATCCGGTTGCTTGTTATTGGCGATTTCGTCCATCTGGGCGTTGTCCTGCTTGTTATATTCTTTTTTGTACTGCGCGAACTGCTTTTCTTTGAGCGTTTCGATGATCTTGCGCTCCTTGACGGCTTCCGAAAGCTTTTCTTTTATTTTAAGCGTCTTTTGTTTCGCTTCTTCGAGCCTGGCTTC
>JAKPTH010000434.1 GCA_029571125.1 bacterium | reverse complement strand
TTCGTGAACTTCAGGCACCGAATTAGGCGAGCCTTTTTCATCGTGCTCTATACCCGCGCAAAGATACATTCCCTTTTTGACCCCCGGCCAGGTCATCGGAACTACCGGGTTCGCGCCGAGATTATAACGCTTGTATCCTTCTTCGAGGATATTGCCTTCGGGAAGCGGACGATCATAAACTGTATCGCGCCATTTATTTTTTTTGATCTCGTCGACGTCGATGGAAGTTTTGCGCTGGCCAATAAACTGATCGGAAAGGATTATCGCCGGCATCTGATATTTTTCGGCCATGTAAAAAGCTTTCATAGTCATTTCGAAGCAGCTTTTAACCGAGTAGGGCGCCACAACGACTTTTGGAGCGTCGCCGTGGGTCGCGAAAAGCGCCTGCTGAAGATCGGACTGTTCGGTTTTTGTGGGAAGGCCCGTGGACGGTCCGCCGCGCATAACATTGAGAAGCACGGCCGGAAGTTCCGCTATGGATGAAAGGCCTATCATTTCGACCATGAGCGAGACGCCGGGGCCGGAAGTGGCCGTAAAAGCCTTTTTGCCCGCGAAAGAAGCGCCTATGACCATTCCGAGAGCCGATATTTCATCTTCGGTCTGTATCATTTTGCCGCCGAGTTTCGGGTATTCGCGGCTCAATATTTCCATGACTTCCGAAGACGGAGTGATAGGATAGCCGGCGTAAAATTTGCATCCGGCATAAAGCGATGCGATAGCGACCATTTCGTTTCCGGTCATCATCAGTTTAGGAGCCGAAATACTGTATTTAAGGCCTTTTAAAGGCACTTTGCTCTTTACGTTCTTTTCCGAAAAATCGAAGCCGGCGCGCAGCGCTTTAATGTTTCCTGCAACGACTTCTGCGGATTTCTTTTTGAACTTCTTTTCGATCGACTTTTCGATTTTGTCGTAAGGAAGCCCTGTAAGGTTAGTCAATAAGCCTATAATGACTATGTTTTTAGCCAGTTCAGTTTTGGCGGTTTCCATGGCCAGTTCTTTAAACGGCACTCTGAAAACGTATTTTTTAAATTCCGGTTTAAGCGGTATGTCTTCGGTTTTTACTCCGTCGCCCTCCGGATAAATAATTATAGTATTTTCATGCACTTCAAGCTCTGAGCGGTACGCAACGTAATCGTTCCAGTTAAACGCGATGAGGATATCCACTTTATCGCCCTGCGTGAGAACCATTTTAGAGGATATCCTGGTTTTCGAAAGCGACTCGCCGCCCCTGATCTGAGCCCCGTAATTTTTGACCATCATCGAATAAAGGCCGAGCATCGAAGCGGAAGACGCCAATATTTCGCCAGCCGAAACTACGCCGTCGCCGCCGCGGCCGATCATACCTATTATTAAATCATCTACCATACCCTACCCCCGGTTATTATAAATTTAAAAATCGACTATATACTACTTACACAACCGACTTTTATATTTTACCATAGTAGCTTTGAATTTTCAAGTAATATTAGAAAAAAATAATATTATCGCTTTTGCGGCCCCAAGAGTCAATTAACGGCTGATTTTGATTTTTTTGTCGTCGAAATCAGAAAAATTTGTTGCTTATGCAAAAAAAAAATGCTAAAATATATGCTGAATTATTTATAGACGACCGGAGCGACGATGTCCAGCGATGTATTAAAAAGCGCGTGCATATTTCTCGCCAACGATAATTACAACACTCTCATAAACATCAAAACTCTTCTC
Organism: bacterium; assembly: GCA_029571125.1. Lineage (GTDB taxonomy): Bacteria > Muiribacteriota > UBA9980 > UBA9980 > UBA9980 > UBA9980. The sequence continues at coordinate 195 of JAKPTH010000434.1, read as the reverse complement.
GAAGATTCGGGCTACCGTAATATCGACACTTTCGCCAACGGCAACGAACTCTTATTCGGGCTCCAGAACCGCAAGCCCGACATCATAATTTCAGATATATGCATGCCTCAGGTTGACGGTTTCCAGCTTCTAAGAGAGATAAAGTCAAACGCCGATCCGCAGGTGGGCCGCATACCAGTTATTTTATGCTCGGCC
>JAKPTH010000412.1 GCA_029571125.1 bacterium | reverse complement strand
AAGGCGGGCCGAAAAATATCTCGCCGCTGCCGCTGTACACGGGTTTAAAAACGTTTTCGCCGGTGACGAAAGATTTAAAAAAGCCGGCAGCCGACGGCATCTGCGATTCCATTTCGATCCTGCCCTGCATATAGTGGAGCGCTCCTGATTCGGCCCTTATCTGCTCGCGGTTGAGCGTCACCTTTACCATTTTAAGTTCCTGCTTTTTTACTATTTCAAACTGCGCCATTTCTTCCTCCTTTATTTATTTTTTAGCCTGCGCGACATTTTTATATTTAGGCAGGTAGAGTTCGTCGTAATACCTGCTATATTCTCCGGATATAATATTCATCAGCCACGGCTGATTGTTAAGATACCAGTCGACCGTCATGGCTATTCCGCGGTCGAAATCGACTTTAGGCTCGAAACCGAGATCGCGTTTTATTTTTGACGCGTCGATAGCGTATCTGAGGTCGTGGCCGGGGCGGTCCTGCACGAATTTGATGAGTTCCCGGCCGCCCGGATAGCCTTTAGAAGCCATTATATCTATTATCAGATTCACGATTTCTATATTTTTATACTCGTTGTTTCCGCCTATATTGTAAACTTCTCCCGGCGCCCCGCGGCGCAGGGCTGCATCGATGGCTTCGCAATGGTCGCTGACGTAAAGCCAGTCGCGAACGTTTTCGCCGCGCCCGTAAACCGGGAGTTCCTTGCGCTTGATTATATTGGCTATCATAAGCGGGATGAGTTTTTCGGGAAATTGGTAGGGTCCGTAATTGTTGGAGCATCTGGTTATAACAACCGGCGAGCCGTATGTTTTATAAGCGGCCCGCGCGAGCATATCGGCCGAAGCTTTGCTGGCGGAATAAGGCGAATTGGGCGCCAGCGGAGTGTTTTCGGTGAACAAGCCGCCGCCGTCAATGCTGCCGTAAACTTCGTCGGTGGAGACCTGGAGGAATTTTTTGACGCCGTGGCTGCGGGAGTAATCCAGCAGCACCTGGGTGCCGGCGATATTGGTTTTTATGAACGGCGAAGAATCTATAATAGAGCGGTCCACATGCGATTCCGCGGCGAAATTAACCACGAAATCTATGCGGCCGGCGCCGAAGAGGCGGCTCACATCTTCGCTCGAAGCGATATCGCCTTTAACGAAATTATAGCCTGGCAAGTCTTCGCAGTCTTTTAAGTTATCAAGATTTCCGGCATAGGTAAGCAGATCGAAATTTATCACCGAAACGTCTGCGCCGTAGGATGCGAAAAGGTATTTTATAAAATTAGAGCCTATAAAACCCGCGCCGCCGGTGACAAGATAAACTGGTTTGTTTTTTGATGACATAACCCTCCGCCGTAGATTAAAATTTATTCGGAGCGTTTCGCCCCGCACGAAATATATACTAACAAAAATGATAATAAAAATAAAGACAAATGTTAAAATATTAAGCCTTAAAAATTCTTGAAATATTTTTAAGTTTAATATATAATAATAATGGAATGATTGAAAAGCGCGGACGCAAACCCCGTTTATCTTTAATTTATTGTAAAGAAGCTTGATAGTTATGAATAAAAGCCGGCCCGAAACGGTAAATATTATTGTAATCGACGACGATTTGAATAATATGGAACTCATTTCACTGTATCTGAGCGGCTGCGGCTATAGCGTCAAATCTTTTTCCCAGGAGATCGAAGCGCTGAATTACCTTCAGGGCGCCGAATCGAAAATTTCTCTGATCATACTCGATTTGATGCTCACCGAGATATCCGGCTACGAGCTTTGCCGGCGCATCAGATCAAATCCCCGATACAGATTCACGCCGATTCTTATTTCTTCAGGCCTAACGGACAACAAAGATAAAAACGCAGCCATGGAAGCCGGCGCCGACGATTTCATAAGCAAACCCATAGACCGCCAGGTTTTGATAACTCGCGTCAGATCGCTTATCAGAATACAAACTTTATACGACGAACTTATAGAAAAAAACGAAAAACTCGAATACGCCTTTAATAAGTTAAAATCAGCCCAGAACACTCTTATAAACAACGAAAAATTCGTTTCAATAGGCGCCATGGCGCAGGGTTTAACGCATGAAATCTATAATCCTCTGACTATAATAGGCGGAAATCTCGAGCGCGTTTCACTGAAAATGAAAAACGGCAAAATAGATAACGAGTTTCTCAATCAAATTATATTTTCAACGCGAAACGCCGTAAAACGATGCGCAAAAATTGTCGAGGCGCTGGAAACTTATTCCGCTGAAAAAATAAATTCAATAGAAAGGACATGCGTTAACGATATATTAAAAAGGGTAGCCACGCTTTTCGCCGTAAAACTTAAAATGATGCACTCCATAAATATAATCGAAACTTACGACGAAGCGGTAGGGGAAATAGACTGCGACCAGCAGGCTCTTCAGCAGGCATTCATGCATTTAATGAACAACGCCGCCGAATCTATCGGCGAAAACGGCGAAATAACTATTTCAACCGCTTTAAGCGGCGACGAAATAATGGTCCGTTTTTCTGATACCGGCGCCGGTTTTAAAGAAGAAGACCTTTCGAAAGCCTTCGACCCGTTCTATACCACCAAACTGTCAGCAATGAGCGCCGGGCTCGGCCTTGCCGTAGTAAGCGGAGTCGCCAAGCTGCACAATTCGACCGTGGAAATAAAAAACAATCCATCCGGCGGCGCATGCGTCAGCCTGAAAATACCGGCCGGCCTCAGACTGGACGAAAAAAAATTCACTAAAAACCTTTTTAATCTATAAAAAAAGAAAATGGGGAAATCGAATGGAAAAAGATATTAAACGTCAGATAAGTTATCAATTTCAGGTATATTCAAGTTCGCAGGGCCTGGTTCCGCTGGCCGACGCCAAGGCCGGCGCTATAGTCGGCGCCAATATAGCTCTTATAGCCACTTTAGTGAACGCTCCATTCTTCTATGAAAAGCTGAAAAAAATTATCGACGCCTCCGCTCCGTCCGGCGCCGCCGTTTTTTTATTGAGCGTTTTCGCGCTTATTTCAATAATATCGATAATGAGCGCAGTTATGGTTTTATACCCGCGCCCGTCGCAGCACATCACAAAGCTGCATCCGGCCCGGCTCACTTATTTCGAACATATTTTTTCATGCCGCAGCGCGGAACGCTACCTGAGCAGAGTCGGCGAACTCGACGACGGCGAAATACTCCAGGAAATGTGCGTTCAAAATTATGAATTATCTACGATACTCATAGCAAAATATAAGATGTTAAAAACCTCGCTGGCCTTGTTTTTAGCCAATATGATAGTCTGGGCCGCGCTTATTTTCAAATTTTTTCAGCTCTAACGATCGGCGGAAGCGTATTAATAATGTTAAATTTCGACAGCTGCGTCACTTTAAAACCCGAGAAGGCCGTAAGCAAGTATTACGCGGGACTTATAAAAAACCTGGTTTATCAAAACCCTTTATCGGCAACCAGGGTATCCGATAAAATCGCCGGGCTTCTCGAAAACGCCAGACAGGATTTTGCTCGGCTTGTCGGCGCGAGGGCAGAAGAGATAATTTTCACTTCGTCTGGAAGCGAAGCAAATAACCTTGCCATAAAAGGCTTTCTGGCCGCCAACGCTTCGAAACCTAAAGGTGTTTTAACCACCTTTTACGAGCATTCTTCGGTCATGGCGCCTATAAAATCATCGGCCAGAAGCGGTTATAAGTTCGCGCGCGCCGCCTGCGGCGAAATTGCCGGGTACGCCCACGAAAAAACCGATTTAATGCCTTCGGGCGCCGCTCTTGCGGCATTCGTAATGCTCAGCGGCGAAACGGGAGAGGTCTTTCCGGTAAAAGAAATGACCGCCGCCGCCCGGGCTCGTGAAATAGCGGTCCATTGCGACGCATGCCTCGCGGCCGGCAGGATAGCCATAAACGCCGGCTCGCTCGGAGTGAATATGATGAGCGTTTCGGCCCACAAATTCGGCGGGCCGGCCGGGGTAGGCGCACTATATGTTAGGCCCGGCACGCGTCTGTTTCCGCTTATAGAAGGCGGCGTGGAAGAACGCGGACTCCGGGCGGGCTTTTACAACGTACCGGCGATAGCGGCCGCCGGACTTGCCGCCAGAATGGCTTTTGAATGCATGGACGAAAGAAACGCTTCACTGAAAAAACTGAAGCTTATTTTATGCGAAGAACTAAGCCGGAGAATTAAAGGCGTAAGATGGGTAGCCGGCGCCGATTCGCCTCTTGATTTTTACGCCTCGTTCATACTGCCCGGAAAAAACGCAGAAAACCTTATCAGCAGGCTTTCTAATTCCGGTATAATGGTTTCGCCTTATTCGTGGTGCGTATCGGCGGCAAAAACGCCGGACTCACTCATTCATAAAGGAATCGACGAATACGACGCCGCAGGCTATATGAGGATCTGCCTGAGCCATCACAATACCGAAAAAGAAATTTTAAGGCTTATAGGCAGAATAGTAAAATTCAGCAAGTAGTTAAAAAATCAAAAAAGGAGCAATCAAATGACATTTCCTCCTCCGGACTTTAATTATATAACCGACAACTGCCCAAAATGCAAACTCGGCATCGACGAAAACGAAGTAAGCGTACAGTGCCCTAAATGTTTTACAGTTCACCATCAAAGATGTATACACGAAGGCGTCGCGTGCGGAAACTTAGAGTGCGATTACATATTTATGCGTTCTGAAGAAGACGGAACATTGGTTTTCGCCGAATACGAAGGCGAGGAAAGAAGAAACAAAGACAGACGTCAAAAAGATATCGGCCCTCCCGAAGGAATGCCGGAGCGCCGTATCGCGCCAAGACGCAGAGCTGATTTTTAAAAAATTAGGAGTTTTATTTATCGCGGGCGACGCAATAAGCGGGTTTGATCTCATAGCAGGTTTTAACGAATTCCGCATTATTCGAGCCCGCATTGGAGATCGAGCCCTTCAATACCATGTTGTGGCTGTAATCGGTAACGTTTTCAACCGGCTTTACGTTGTAATAAAGTTCGAATGATTTATTATACTCTTTCAAAATTTTATCGCCCCCATATATTTTTTAGTTAAAATAAGCAATTTTCATGCCCAACGGCTTTAAATTCTAAATTATTAATTCATCGCTTCAAATCGCACTTTCTCCATAAAACTCATCAACTGCATTGCCGCCCCTTTTCAGACATCATACAACAACATAACGAACCAGTCTCAATCAGAGACTTATTTTGATACCGGCGTCTCATTTTTATACAAAAACCTTTTTCTTCATTCATAGGTAAAACACAATTCTGTTTTTTTGATAAGGGAAGGCGATGGGCCAAAGGCCCCTCCCTTCCCTTAAAATCCCTTCCAACCCCCGAATAGCCTGACGCTTTATTTCTGTGAATTGCCGCCTTTTCCGCCCGCGCTTTAATTTAATTATGCCCTTTTCGGCAATAGCCTCAAACTTCTTTTCCACTCCGCTTTCTACTTTTTATATTTCTGTTTTTTTGTTTCTGTTTTTTTGCAGACGCGCGCTTACGCGCGCGTCTGCGCTGCAATAATGGCTTATTAGTAAGTCAACATAAAGTTTTATTATTAGCACTAAGGCTAATCAACCTATTTTTAAGTTGTTTTTAAGCGTATAGCAGGGGCCAGACAAAATTTTTGAGGGGCGTTGCGGAAGCGCCGGAGCCCATGGATGGGCGAGAGGCGCTGAGCACGAGCGGCAAAAATCCCGGAGGG
>JAKPTH010000382.1 GCA_029571125.1 bacterium | reverse complement strand
ACAGGCGACGTTATAATAGGCCAGACCCGGGCGACTAAAGAAGGAGAAAAATTCGCGGCCCTGCTTCGTATAGAAGCCATTAATTTTGAAGAGCCCGAAAAGATCAAACACAGAAAAAATTTCGATACGCTCGTTCCGTTTTATCCGAACGAAAAATTCACTCTTGAAAAAAAGGCCGATTATGGCGATCTTTCAACGCGCATAGTCGATCTCATATCGCCGGTCGGAAAAGGCCAGCGCGGCCTCATAGTTGCGCCGCCTAAAGCCGGAAAAACGACGCTTCTCAAAAGCATGGCAAATTCCATAATAGAAAACCATCCCGAAGCCGAAGTCATGATTCTTCTAATCGACGAGCGCCCCGAAGAAGTTACCGATATGCAGCGCTCCGTAAACGCTGAAGTTATCAGCTCTACTTTCGATGAGCCGCTCGAACATCATATCAGGGTTTCAGAGCTTACGCTTGAAAAAGCCAAACGCATGGTTGAAAATAACAAGCATGTCGTCATTCTGCTAGACAGCATAACGAGGCTTGCGCGCGCTTATAACCTGCATCTGCCATCTTCCGGCCAGACATTGACAGGCGGCGTCAATCCGGCGGCTTTATATAAGCCTAAAAAATTCTTCGGCGCGGCGCGCAATATAGAAGGCGGCGGCTCTCTGACTATTCTCGCCACCGCTCTGGTTGAAACCGGTTCGAAGTTAGACGATATCATTTTTGAAGAGTTCAAAGGCACCGGCAATATGGAATTGATACTTGACAGAAAACTATTTGAAAAGCGCCTTTTCCCGTGCATGGACATCAAGCGTACCGGCACGCGTAAAGAGGAGCTGCTCTTAGACAAAGACACGCTTAACAAAGTATGGATACTCAGAAAAATACTCGAACCGCTTTCGCCCGCGGAAGCCATGCAGCTGGTGGTCGATAGAATGTCCAAAACGAAAAGAAATAAGGATTTCCTCGAGTCCATGCATGTCGCCGATGCGAATTAATCATGCGGTTAACGCCTGAACGCCGGTTTTATCCGGCTCGAACTTTCGGGACGTTTAATATGAAAAAAGTGAAAAAGGCCTTTCGGCTTAACCGAATTGCCCGTTAAAACAGGGGACCGCGCAGCAATGGCGGTCCCCTGTTTTCTAAAACTTGACAAATTTTTGACGATATAGTATAATATATCTGCCAGAAAATAAATATAAGGCATAAAGATAACTAAAAAGGTCTTCAACTAATCTTTTGTCAGGGGGAATTTCAATAATGCAAATATCGAAGAAAGCGTTTTGCTTTTTTTGCGTTACGATCATAGCGGTCTGCTATATATTTTTTATGCCGTTTACAAACCCGGTCACCGCTACGCAATCGGTAAGCCTGCTGCTTGAAAAAAAATTCGACAATTCCATGTTTATAATTCCAGATGAGCATTTCAAGCTCGAACGCAAATTTAAAAACATTTCACTTACCGGCCGCGAACATGAAAGTTCGGAAAAAATAGAAGGCCGCTTTCAGAACGCCAATCTTTTAATAGCCGAAAAAGTTTTATCCACTTCACCCGATTATGTATGCGTCAATTCCAACCTTTATTCCCGTTCAATCGCAAGCGATCTTGCGGTGTCTTCAGTTCAACCGGCGGTTACCGGTTCGGCAGGCGACAACGAGCTCGCCTCGCTTATAGTCATTAACGATATGCCCGACGGCTTTTCCGCTTTAACTTCAAACAAGCTTTACCTGGCTAAAATTCAGAAAGAAACTTATGTGCCTGGTTATCTCAGGGGAATCGACTTCGCAAATTACGCCAACCTCCACCTTGAACGCGACGGCGAAGAAGAGTATCCGGCATACGCTATGGCCGGCGCCGACGAGTCTTCTTACGGCCTCAACAATCTTTTGAGCGTAAATTTCGACAACCCTTCGATAACCGAATCTGAAACGTCACTTGATATGAGCGAAATCGAGCAGGGCGCCGATAAGCTTCCCACCAAAGACATTTTCAAAAGATTTTCAAGCTTTAAAGACATGAACATAGTCGTGGCTAACGAACTGGAGCCTTTCGAAATCGACTGTTCGTTCCTGCCCGAAAAATCCGCGCCAAAAGAATTTAATAAATTTCATGCGGTACAGTCTAAAGACAGCGTAATATCTATAGCCAGAGATTACAACGTCACGGTGTCCGAGCTTATGGCGGCCAATAACTTAAAAACGACCGATCTGGTTCCGGGCTCGACCCTTCTGGTGCCTGACAGGCAAAGCGCAGAAACCGAAACCGGTCTCGCTTTAACGGAGAAAGAAACTAAAGACGGCGTTAAGGTTAAAAATGAAAAATCGTCCGCTGGCGATACCGAAGTCGCCGTCAAATCCGAAGTTTCAAGACGCCTGCTATGGCCTTCCGCCAGCCGCCGGATCACATCGCGTTACGGCGTGCGCGTGCATCCGGTTTACAGAATTAAAAAATTCCATAACGGAATCGATATCGGAGCAAGCTACGGTTCGGCTATAAAAGCTGCATCGGACGGCACGGTGGTTTATTCCGGATGGAAGTCGTATTATGGCAGGACGGTTATCATAAAACATTCCAACGATCTTTATACTCTTTATGCCCATTGCTCAAAGCTCGTAGCTAAAAAGGGCGAACGCGTCGGCCGCGGCGCGCTGATAGCGAAAGTAGGCTCTTCAGGCCTTTCGACCGGGCCTCATATCCATTTTTCTGTACAGAAAATGGGACGTTTCGTAAATCCGATGAAATATATGTAAAAATAAGCCATATGGCAAAAAAATAAAAGAGGGCCGTTCGAATGTTAAAAATTCAACGGCCCTTTTTTCATTAAGGATTTATTTAATTTTAACTTCAAATTAAAAACCGTCAGTATTAATTAAACCATAAAACAGCCGATAAAAAACAATAAGAAAGTTATTATTATATTTATTTCTTATAAAAACGGCATGTTAATTTTAAGAATATTACGCGCCATACGGAGTTTTATGAATACGAAAAGCGATAAAGCGTTCAAATTTAATAACGCCTGCGCAGCAAAAAAGCTGCGCGGCATTAAAGCTTTTATGCCGTCGCTTATCATAATAGCGTTATGCCTGTTTACGCCGGCAGACGCCGAAGCGCAGGTGGATAAAAAATTACCGGCCGGATCCCGTGACAACATTTCAAAAGTGAGTCCCGACAGATATTTCACCGAAGCGTACCAGCGCTATAAAGAAAAGGATTTCGACGCGGCTATCGATCTTTTTAAAATGGCCGTAGTGGATAATCCGGATAATTTTATGGCTTATTTTTATCTGGCGAATATATACCTGGAAAGAAAGATGTACGATGAGGCCGAATCCATAATGAATGTGGCTTCGCATATAAAATTAAACCCGTCCGACGCCGAAAAAGCTTTTGCCGAATCGGGCGGGCCCGTAATGAACGAAACCGAAATAATAAGATTTAAGCAAAGCGCCAGGTTTAACTATAAAGAAGCTTTGAAGCTGCTCGGCGAGGGGCAATGGCACGAGGCCGTGAAACTGCTCCAGAACGCGGCCAATATGGAGCCCGATAACGAAACTTATATCGTTAAAATAGGAGAAGTGTTCCATGATATGCAGAACATATCGAAGGCTCGCTCTTATTTTCAAAAAGCTTTGCTCATAAATCCCGATAATCAGACGGCGCTTAAAAAACTGGCGAAGATATGCCTCAACAATAAAGAATACAACGAAGCCAACGGGTATTATGAAAATTTATACAGGCTGACCGGCGAAAATAAATATCTGGCTTTAATGAACGAATGCAGCGAGAAAGATAAGCGCGGAGAACGTGAATCGCTTAGCGTCGTTCTTAAAAGACGCGGCGGAAACGTATTCGTTAATATGGGCTATAATCAAGGCCTTAAAATGGGCGACACCATAACTAAACGTCTCCTGGTTTACCGTTCTCGCAAAAACTCTGAAATAAAAGATCCGCGCAATACGAAAGTAATAGGTTACGAAAGGCCGGTCATAGTAGGCGAACTTCTTGTAACGCGAATAGAAAACGATCTGTGCGAGGCCCTGGTTTCAAATGAAATTAACGGCGGAATAATGATAGGTGATGAGGTAAGATGGAAGGAATAAAAATAGTAGCTACTAACAGAAAAGCTCACTTTAATTATGAAGTGATCGAAACTTACGAAGCGGGCGTAGTGCTCATGGGCACTGAAATCAAGTCGGTCCGTGACGGAAAAATCAGTATCGGCGATAGCTACTGCATTGCCCGCAACGGCGAAGTGATGATGATCAATTCACACATAGACGAGTATACGTTTGGAAACAGGTTTAATCACGAGCCCAAAAGAACGCGAAAATTGCTTTTGCATAAGAAAGAAATATTAAGGCTTATAGGTAAAACGAGCGAGCGGGGTTTTTCGATAATCCCTCTCAAAGCTTATTTTAAAAGAGGACGGCTTAAGGTCGAAATCGCTCTTTGCCGCGGCAAAAAGGCTTTCGATAAAAAAGAAACGCTTAAGGAAAGAGATCTGAAAAAGCAATTTCAGAAGGAAATAAAAGGAAATTATTAATTGTCAATATAATTTAGGAGGCGGAAAGTGGTATCTGGTTTTAAAGAAGCTTTCATGGGGAAGACCTTTTATATCGCGGTCATTTTAATCGCAGCGGTCCTGCTCTGGCCTGCCGCCGGAAAATGTCAGGATCAGATGAGCGTTGAAGGAAGGGATATAGAAGTCAGTCCGATCGACGGAGTGGATTACGTATCCTTGAATTCACTTTCTAAAAAACTTGGGTTATCGGTCAAATATTTTCCGGAATCCAAAATGTACAAGGTAATCGGAAAAGACAAAAGGGAAATAAGGTTCGTCGTTGATAAAAGGGCGGTCGTGGTAGGCGACACTTTTATAAGAGCGAACAGCCCGGTTATCGAATCGGGAGACGACGTAAAAATACCGGTCGAAATAATATCCGGCCTCTATAATACGACCGCTCCGGCAAAACCGAAAGAAAAACCGGCCCCTGAAAAGCAGGCGCCGGCGGAACCGAAGCAGCCCGAAGCAAAAGCGGAGGTTCCTAAAGCTGAAGCTCCTAAAGCAGAAGCGCCTAAATCAGAAGCCGCGAAAACGATTCCGGTAGAAAGCGAGGAAGACATATCTTTCGAAGATGAAGAACCTTCGCTGGAGGAAGAAACTGTTGAAACTGCAATAGCGGTTACTGAGCAGAAAGACGATTCGCACGAAGCGACTATAGAAAATATAAAGTACAGAAGAAACCCCAATTCGTTCGAACTCGATATAGCGTTCGGCGGCGAAACTCCCAAGGGCATTAATTTTTCGACGGGAATGGAAGGCAAAAACGTCGATATCATAATCAATAAAGTCGATTCCAAGCTCGGCGAGCAGCTTATTAAAATTACCGAAAATATTGTCGAAAGCGTGAAACTCACGATGGTCAACCAGGAAAATTCGAACAGGGTTATATTGTCCCTCGCATCGAACGCCAAAGTCAGCGTGAGTAAAAAAGAAAGCGGCAACGTAATTACCTTTACGGTCAATAAGGCCGATGCGGGCAATGAGTTAAAGCCCCTGATCGCCGAAGCCAGCGATACCGCAAGCGTAAACGTTACGGCGCCGCAGGTCGCGGATACTGTTGAAACGGCCCCCAAAAAGGCTCCCGGAGCGGATGTATTGAAAAGCGGCGATAAAATCGAAGTCAAGGTTTCTAACATAGACGAACTGGTGGCAGGTCTCGGCTCGGCCGACCATATTATCGCCATAGACGCGGGTCACGGCGGGGAGGAATTCGGAGTGGTTTCCGAAAACCGCCTGAAAGAAAAGGACGTCGCGTTCGATATCGCCCGCCGCCTTAAAGCGCTTATGGATAAGACAAAACTGAGAGCTATACTCGTAAGAAACGGCGATTATTTTATGCCTCCGGAAAACAGGCTCAAAGTAATAAATACTTACGATACGAAACTTTTAATATCCATACATGCGGGCGGAGCCACATCGCCGGACGCTTCCGGAATCGGCATCTATCATTACGGAATGGGCGCCCAGAGCGCGGCGAACGCGCCTTTGATCGCTTCGAGCTCCAACGTAATAGACTCCGAAGTTAACGATATCCTTTCGACGCTCGATTCGTCCAGAAAAATAAACGACTCTAAAACGCTGGCCGAAAAAATAAACGAAGCCGTAAGAAAGAGAAAGGAACTTAAGATGAGGACGTTAAAGGGCGGCAATTTTTCTCTGCTGTCGGAATGCATGATGCCGGCCGTAATTATCGAAACGGGATTCATCACCAACCGCGAAGACGGAAAAGCGCTCGCGGCGGACG
>JAKPTH010000376.1 GCA_029571125.1 bacterium | reverse complement strand
CGTTCCGGCTATAATCAAAAGAGTTTTAAAATAAGGCCTCAGGTATTATAAACTAAAAAAAAGGAAAATTTATGGACGATATGGAATTGTTCGACGAAGAGTTTATTCAAATGCAGCTCACATATCTCGACGAATCGATAGACAAAATTGCCGATTTCGTGGATGTGCTGCTGGATAAATCAAGGGAAGACCTCGACGGCTTTGACGTAAACGATACATTCAGGCTCGTTCACGGGTTAAAGGGCACCGCGGGCACTTACGGATTCAAGCCGGTCAGCGATATAGCGGCCACTCTCGAAAATCTGCTGTCGCTGATACGCGAAAAAAAATTTATATTGACAATTGATGCCTTATCTTTTATAATTGACTCGCTCGAGCTGATTGTTGAGATATTCAGTACAATTAAAGCGAATTACAAAAAAACGAAGAAGTTAAGCTACCATAACATTAATTGCGCCGAAAAATTCAAGGACATAATCGTAGCTTATCCGTTAATCGTTAAGACGCTTTTTAAAGCGGAAGGCGCCAAAGCCGTTCCTTTCAAGGTAAAAACGGCGCCGCCGGCCGTCGAACGGCCCCGGGAAACCGGAGTTCAGAAACGGGCGGTAATAGCTTATAATGCTCGGTTTACCAAAAACATAATCGCTAAGTTTCTTGAAAGCAAAAACTACAAGGTATTTGAAACGAAATCAGCCCTGGAAGCACTCACGCATATTTGCGATAAAGGATGCGACGTAGTATTCACTTTTCAGGTTCTCGAAAAATTCAACGGCCGTTCGCTTTGCGCGGTAATGAAACTAAACGACGAGTTTTCGGGCATAAACGTAGTTTTTCTGACGTCGGACAAAAATTTCAACTGCGATCAGCTGCTGATCAAACCGGACCACTTGATAATTATAGACGACAATCTGGAAGCCAATTTAAATAAAATAATAAAATAGCCGCGCGGGGTTCGTTCAGTAAAAAATAAGGAGAAGCTTAATGGCCGATAATAATTTTCTGATAGACGAAAAAAAGCTCGATCAAATAAGAATTATAGCGGAAGTCAGCGCCGAAAACGCTTCGAGCGTAATATCGAAATGGCTGAAAAACGACATTATACTTAACGTTTTAAACGTAAATATGACGACGCTGGAAGAAATCGGCCGCAATATGAAGCTGAGCGAAGAAATAGTTTTCGCGGCCGCCACAGGCCTGGTAGGCGACATACAGGGGCATTTTTTATTCATTTTCAAAATGGAAGACGCCTTTAAAATGGTTGACATGGTTTTAAAACGCCCCATAGGCACCACCTGCGAAGCCGACGAAGTCGTGCAGTCGGTCGTTCTGGAAACATGCAACATAGTCGGCTCCTCCTTTTCAAACTCTCTGGTCAACCTTCTTCGTATCAAGCTGCTGCCTTCCGCGCCCGTAGTTTGCTGCGACCTCGGCGGTGCGGTAATGTCAAACGTTTTTTCGGAATATTCCATGTACGGCGATAATTTATTTTTTATTGACACCGAATACCTTCAGTCAGAGAATAAAATATCGGGGTATTTTTTCATCCTTCCCACTCCCGACTCTCTGCCTGTAATGTTAAAATCAATGAACAACAGCATTAGTGGAGACAATAAATGAGCGAAGAGAACATTATAAACGTAAATATGGCCGCCATGAACATAGCGGCCCCGCCCAAGCATTTAAGAACGGTTCTCGGCTCCTGCGTAGGCGTGTTTTTATACGAACCGAGGCTTAAAATCGGCGGATTGGTTCATATTATGCTTCCCGACGCTCCGGAAGGGGCGGCGCCCGGAAGTTTCAACCCGGCCAAATTCGCCACCAGCGGAATTCCGGCTCTTATAGACCTGATGCAGAAAGAAGGCGCCGTCAAAAAAAATCTCATCTGCAAGATATGCGGCGGGGCCAAGATGTTCGCAGGCTTCAGCGCCAATTCGGTGGTCGATATCGGTTCCCGCAACCAGACCGCGGTTATCGACACGATCGCCAAAATGGGCTTGAAAATAGTGGCAAAAGATATCGGCGGGACCAGCGGACGTAAAATGCTGGCGGACCTTGAAACCGGCCTTATTAAAATAATGCACTTCAACGTCGGCGAAAAAGTTATTTAAAGGCGGAACTGATGAATTCTGAAATTAAGGGCAACGTTATAATTTTCAATATCGAAGAAACCTTAGACGACGTTTTTTCGGCCTTTTTTTATGACGAGCTTATTTCATACGTTAATTCAAAATATTATAACTACGTTATAGATATAGCGGCGGGCGTCAAAATAGAGTCTGTAAAATGTCTCGTCGTGTTGTTGTCTTTGGCGTCGTTCTGCGCAAAAAACAAGGGCGTGCTGGTTATTTCTACCGTCAATCAAGAATTGTGCCAGTTGCTAAAGCTGAGCAAGCTTGCTGATAACTTTAAAATGTTCGAGACAATAGAAAAAGCTATGGCTAAATTTACTAA
>JAKPTH010000374.1 GCA_029571125.1 bacterium | reverse complement strand
CGTCCGCGAAAAGCTCGTTCGATTCGACGAAGCCTCCGGATACTTTTTTATATTGAGTAATTTTTATATTAGCGGCGTTGACGCAGTTGCCGAAAACGTTGCCCTGATTGTAAAAAAACAATTCGTCCGGCTGGCTGTTGGGATAAGATTTCAATATTTTTATTTTATCCTGTTTTAGATAATATTTTTCGCCCGGTTCTATGATGCCGCCGGCGGGCTTTGAATTTGCGGTAATCCAGTTGTAGCTTTTATTGTAAGCTTCGAACATTATTTTCGACATGAAAAATTTATAATTTTTAAAATGATTTGCGTCGTTCAGCTTAAAAATATCGTCTTTTACGTCTGCGAAAACTTTAGCGAAATCAAGCGCGGCCGATGCCGGATGAGGAACGCCGGCGGCGTCCGCGGTGTCGTCTAATATGCGCTGGCCTCCCCAGGCCGCGTCGCTGACCGGTAAAACCGGGTTCGGACCGAGGTTTCCCGCGTCGTCTATATTGAAAAAAGGCAGGAAAAAAACGCGCGGATGAACCGCGGAGCAGATCTCGAAAGGCATTTTATGCATGCCGTTGGCCATGACGCTGCCGGCGAATTGCGAGCCCGGCGGATGCATGCAGTTCTGACAGATGTTGCCGACGCTGGCGAACGAGCGTACTACGCGGCCGAAAACCACCGTAGGCGAACGGCGGTCAAGATAGGCCGACGGTTTCGTCGACGAAGCGAAAGTTCTGGCCTGCATATCCCCGGAAAGCTGCAGCAGAGATGAGCTGTCGGTCATTGCCGGATTCGCCGCGTAAAAATTACCGATTATCGGAAGCGCTACGGGGTGTTTTAATATCCAGTATATTCCTGTCTGGGTAAGCCTTATAATATAATCATGAACGCCGGCCGGCTTCTGGGCGTCGGAAAATGAGAAGCTGTAAGGGTAGGAGTCTTTGAGCGCATTAAAAACCAGCGCGCAAAGATCCGATTCGAGAAGCAAAAAGCCGTTGCCGTAAAAACGATAATTTAAATTCTGCGGAAAAGGGTTGAACGCGTCCGGGTTAACCTTTCCGGGCGACGTGTTGAGCAGGTAATATGACGCGGACGTTTCGTTTCCGAGATATACCCAGCCGCGGTTGGTCATCTGCGGCCTGTATGAAGCGTTGCTTCCCGCCGCGGCGGCGGGCGACACTGTTTCGTCCAGCGGAAGATATTCCCTTATTTCGGAGTGGTTTTTATAATAGCCCGAAGCGTTTATCTCGGCGATGTCCTGCGGATGATGGACCATTATCAGCGGGACTCGGAGCGGCGTTTCGGTTTTGCTTATTATGCCCTGCCCGCCGAAGTCCTGATTTCCTGAGTCGGCCATGGAAACCATTTTCAGCTGGTTTTCGCTGGCTTCGTCTTTGTCTTTGGCGAAGAAGGTGAATTTCGAGAGGACCGGCACCAGAGTGTTCGCTATTTTAGTTTCATAGCGGCAGCAGAAAGTGCGTGATATAGTCCTGTAGGTGACTTTCGCCGTAATGACCAGGCCGCCGAACCTTTCGAAAGGGTCCGGCGCGACCATCGCGCTGCTTGAATAGTCCGACGGTTCGGCGGGCGCGCTGAAGTAATTCGAAAAACCTTCGTATTTCAAGCTGACGCTGTCGAGTGAGCCGTTAAGGCTTTCTATGATAGAGAAAGATTTCAGTTCGTTCCGGCCGAGCCCTACCGTAAGGCTGTTGACGTTGGAGTCTATGACCGGCGCGAGTATGAAACGGTCTAGCGGGTCCGTTTTATTGAGGTTTTTAAGGCATAAAACCTTGCAGTTATACCAGTTCGAAGCTTCGTAAGCGGCCGCCTGCGCCATTTTTTCGGCTATGGAAGAATACTGCAGGCGCGCCACCAGGTTGCGTTCGAAACGCATATAGTTATATAACGCTATGCCGACGACCGCCAGTATGAAGATAATTACCAGCGCCATAGGCACGAGCATGCCTTTAGCGTTCTTAACGCTTTTTTTTATATATATGCGTTTTTTATCGATAACGGCGTCCCTGCTTTTCATTTATTAACCGGCTTTCGCGGCTAATCATTTTGCGCTGAATTTATTTTCTTAACTTATCGAACGGATTGGCGTTCTGATAGTCTTCGAATTTTAAGCCCGAATCGGTTTGCGCGGGCGCCGAAAGTATGTCGTAACCGGCTTCGACGCTTACCGGCGCGCCTATTTCTTTTCCTTTTTCTATAACCAGCAGCTGGTTGTCTTTTACGTCGACGGTCTTGCCGGTATCGTCCTGCTTGAATTCGACGCAGCCTTCTCTTACCTGCAAAAACGCCTGCGCCGATTTTTCATCTACTTTTACGGCGAAAGTGGTTCCTTTTATGCCCATTGTGCCGGCCGGCGTTTTTACCGTGAATGAAATCCTGCCGTCTTTTTTCTCCGGTTTGTAACTGATCCAGGCTCCGCCCTTATTGATTCTGACGTTGTTTATTCCGAGCTGCATTTCCGCGTCACTGGCGAGGCTGATTACCGCGCCGCCGTTCATCCGGATTTCGGCCGTTGAGCCGCTGTGCGATTTCAGAATATCGTTATTATTGAGTTTTAAACTCAATGCGTCTATCGGAGCCAATACGGTGTAGTCCGAATCGCCGCCTGGGTTATGCTCTATTTTCGATTCGAGCCGGCTGACGACGCCTACCGCGTCGGAAGCGCCGGAGGCGCCTGAAATGCCGATTAAGCCCGCCGTAATTGCGGCGGCGATTAAAGATAAGAACGTCTTGAATGAAATTCTCATAATTATTCACTTCCTTTATTAATTTTTTGACGGCTGACGGTTTCGGCATGGCGCGCCCGGCGTTCTTCTGTAAGCGAAAATAATTTCGTGATGATGCCGATCGCCCTGTTGATCCTGAATTTGGCCGTGCCGACAGGTATATTCAATATTTTTGATATTTCTTCGTATTTGAGGTCGTTATAATATTTTAAAATTATCGTGATTCTGTAAATTGCCGGCAATAAGCCGATGATGTCTTTTAAAAGGTCTTTTTCGAACTTCTCGTTCATTTTTATTTCGGCTTTTTCGTCGATTAAAAATTTTTTGAGATCGTTAATGCTTCCTGCGCCCGCTTCGATAGCTTCGATATATAAGACTTTTACCCGGTCTTTAACGCGCTGCCTTAAAAAATCCATACATACGTTGGAGGAAATTTTCAGCAGCCAGTTGGAAAATTTATATTTTCTGTCGTAGGTTTCCCTGTATTTATAAACTCTTACGAACGAGTCCTGAGTGAGGTCCTGAGCCGCCTCCGCGTCGCGAGTAATTCTCAGGCAGTTATAATATACGAATTTATAATACAGCGATATCAAGGCGTTTATTTTATCGTCTTCGCCGTTGAAAAACCCTTCTATTAATTGCTTTATTTCCTGCGTTTCAATAATCATATCAAATTCATTATATCATAGTTTAACCGGAGGTGTAAATTATTACCGTAATTATTATTAATTATTGCTTAATATACTACGCGGTTTATGCGTTAATGGTTTGAAGAAAAAAATTAATTTAATCCTCCCGGGGTTCCCATATTTACGCCGATTCTTATCCCGTTGACCGTCGTGGTTGCGCCGGGGAGGGTTTCGGGGTTTATGAAGCGCGTCCCGAAATTGGTCATCACATTCATTTGCGGGCTTATAGTCTTGAGGCGCCAGCCCGACAGCCAGTGCTTCTGAAGCGGGTTGGCCTGATTGTGCTTCATATATGTCGAAAAAATATTTATGGCCACTTCCAGCCTTGCGTTGGTCACGTGCACTACCTTCGTTTTTAAATAGACCGGCGACTTTCCCGCCGCGCGCGGAATCGTGAGCTGGTTGCCGTCTTCGTCGAATATCCGCACTTCGAAGGCGCTGATTTTATCTTTTGAAGTCAGTTTTCTTACCGACTGCACGCTGTTTCCGGACGGGTCGATCTCGTTGAATTTTTTTACGAGGCAGCCGTTTTCAAAGCAATATGAAACTTTGGAGTATAATATTTTTCCGGTTTCGGTTATTCCGGTGACGATATTAAAGTCGAACGCCTGCGCCGCGGGGTCGTATTGAGCGTAGGAGTCGGCGTCGCCTTCGAATTCTATGAGCGTTCTGAGGTCGCTTCGCAGGCTGTATATAACGAAAGACATGTCCTGGATGGCGTCGAGGTTTTTACCGCCTTTTTCCTGATGAGTGAAACTGCGCGACAGCATGGTTAAAAGCGTCGTCATGAGAAGCGCGACTATAAAAACCGCCACGATTACCTCTGCGACGGTAAAAGCTTTTTTATTTTTCATTTATTCCGCCCCGCTTATCAAAGTTCCTACATTAAAATATTTAACCGTTCCGTTGTGGGTGAACTTAATTTTGACTATAAGTTTTTTGATCTTTTTGTACTTTTCGAGCTTGTCCATATCGCTCTGGCAAAGGCCCGTTATATTGCCCGGATTAATGACGTGAGTGCTTATTTCTATATACCTTTCGTAACCTGGTTTCAATGTCGAAAGCCTGCCGGCGAGTTTTACGAAAAATTGATTGCCGCCGAGCGTGCTAAGCTCCGCTAGCGGAACGTTTTCGGGGATCTCGTCGAATTTATGCGCGATGACCGAATCTATGAGCTCGTTGGCGTAAGTGGTCACCAGTACGTTGTCTATGGTGTATGAAATGTCGGCTGTCGTGCTTGAAAATAAAGATAAAATCGGAAAGAGCCCGAGCGAGAGCACCACCAGAGCGACCATGATTTCAAGGAACGTGAATCCGCCGCAGCGGCGAGTCTTATTCTCCATACACCCTCCAGTAGCTCTGCCTTGAAGATATAGTATATTTATAATGCTTAATGTAGTTGTCTATATCGCACGGGTCCAGCGCCGGATCGTAAGTGACGGTATTTCTGCGGAATCCGGTTTTATTGCCCGCGACTCCGAGTACGGGATGGTTCGTTCCCGGCGGAAGGGATGCAACCTTAAAAAGGCTTCCGGGGCGGTTTAGATCGAAATAAATTTTAGCCATGGTCATATTTCCGAAAACCTGAAAATAATCGACGGCTTTTTTTATGGTGCCGTTGAGCGAGTTGAGTGACGCTTCTATTTCGCTTCCGGCGATAGTTATGTCGCCGTCTACGGATATCAGCGTGAAAGTATTCGCGTTGGAGCGCGCATGAGCGCTTTTGAATATGCACGGGATCTTCACGCCTTTTTTAAATATCAGCATGGTGTTTTCGTCGAAATCGAGCCTGTCGGCGGTTTCGCCCAGCGTAAGGTCGCAGTCCGCGGCGTCGTCGATATAAAATATGCCGCTTTCCCTGAGCGAAATGGAGCCGGCGTTCTGCGCTATCAGCTTGCTTTTGAATTCTTCGAATGTGTTGAATATGAAGCTGGTTTTATGCCTGATATCGTATTTGTTCATATCGATCTGCGACTGAACAGTGAGCGGATTCTGGTAATCCGGAGTGGAAAGCGTTATCGCTCCCAGCGCGCCTTTGAAAATACCCTCGGGAAAGATGACGCCGCTTTCGTCGAATGAACCGGCTCCGCTTCTCTTGTATTGCGATATTTTAAGCTTGTTGGCGTATATGCAGTTGCCGAAGGAGCCGCCCTGGACATAAAAAAACAGCTCGTCGGCCTGAGCGTCGGGATAGGAGGAAATTATCTTTATTTTATTCTGCTTCAGGCCGTATTTAGAGCCTGGTTCCACCGCGCCGCCGGCAGGCGTGGAGTTGGCCGTTATCCAGTCGTAGCATTTGTTATATGGCTCCATCAATATTTTACACATGAAAAATTTATAGTTTTTAAGATGGTCGGCGGTTACGCATTTAAAAACATCGTTTTTAATGCTGTAAACGGTTTTCGAAAAATCCTGGGCCCCCGTGAAAGGATTGCCGGCGCCGTCTTTCGTATCGTCCAGCGTGCCCCAGGCCGAGCTTATCGCTACCGCCGGGTTGCTGCCGGCGTTTCCGTTGTCGTCGATATTGAAAAACGGCAGGAAACCTATGTTAGGATGCGCTCCGCCGCAGGCTTCGTAGGGCAACTTGTGCATCCCGTTCGGGAGCATGTTCGCAAATTTAGGAGAAGCGTTTGGATGTACGGAGTTTTGCGTTATCTGACCCACGAAAGCGAAAGTGCGCGCCACCTTGCCTAAAACCAGAGTCGGCGAGCGCCTGTCGAGATAGCTCAACGGTTTCGCCGGTTCGGAAAAAGATCTGGCCTGCATATCGCCGGACAATTGCAGAAGCGAAGCGTGCTCCGAAACTCCGGGATTCAGATCGTAAAAATTGCCTACTATGGGCCGCGCGACAGGGTGCTTTAAAAGCCAGTAAATTCCCATGTGCGTGATTCTTAAAATATAATCGTTTATGGTTCCCGGTTTTACCGCATCGCTGAAGGAGCTGTTGTAAGGGTAATTGCCCATAAGCGCTAACTTAAGCAAAATATTTATTGCGTTGTAAGTTCCTTTTTCGCAATGGTTCTGACATGCTTTTGGAAATATTTCCCCAATTGTTTAAACATTCTTTTAGACTTAAGCTCGGATTTATAGCTTGTTTTA
>JAKPTH010000721.1 GCA_029571125.1 bacterium | reverse complement strand
TAAAATATCACATCAATTTTACTCAATAAAATAAAGATTGTCAATATTAAACGATAAATAAAAAAAGCCGCCCTTTCGGACGGCTTTTTTTATCTAAAGATTATTTTTACTTACGTGCAGTTATTGAACTGAAGCCGCTGCCGCAAAGTATTTGCTTAAGAATAAGGTCCAGTTGGTTTTGGAGAATTTAATTTTGCCGTAGTCTGAACCGGGGTTCGACGACGGGAAGTATATAGCTAAACCGGTAGCGTTTTTCATAGTGGAACCGTTGATATAATTACCAGCTACGAGAGGATTCTGGCCGGCTGCATAAAGAGCGATCGTTTCAGCTACGAGAGCCTGTACCTGTTCGTTTTTAACGTTTTTCTGAACGAGCGACAGGAAGTGGCCGAGATCGATGTTAGTTCTGTAGTAGAACGCCTGGGTGTAAGGACGAACCTGTTTTTTTATAGCTGTAACGACTGCTTTGTCTGACATGAGTTCAGCGAGTTTCGCGCAGAGCTGGTCGAATTTAGCCATGAAAGCATCCATTTTGTCGAGATCTACAGCCGACTGCGTGCAAGCTTCGCCCTGCTGTACATAGTGATCGGTGTAAGCCTGCGCCGTTAATTTTGCAGCGGCAAGAGCGTCCATCGAAGGATCTTTAGCTAACGGGCCGAGGAACGTATCGTATGTGTAGCCGTCGCCGGGTTCGGTTTCTTCGGAAGCTACGCAGAACTGAACGTAGTCTTTAACTTCGTAGCAAACTTCAGCCATCTGCATTAAGCATGCATCCATTGAAAGGATGTCGAGCTTTTTGCCGAGGAGCTGATAGATAGAAGCCATAGCCTGGCCAAGCTGGGCGGTGGTGATATGGTTGCCTGACTGATCGTCATAGGATATGCCTTTGAAGGTCATCGATCTTTTTTTGTTCCAGCCCGAACCGTGGTTCCATATGTCAACCAGGTAGTTTTTAGCGGGATAGTTTTTAACGCCCCATGCTACGAAATCTACTAAATTTTTGTAGTTGCCCATATCATAAACGCCGAGTTCTTCGACAACTTTTGAAGTGATGTTGTTTTCGTCGTTATCTTTGGTGATGTAGAGTTTTTTCGCAACTCCGCCTTCACGGTCTAAGAGAACTACGATATTCATACGGTCGTTCGAGCCGATTTTTTCCATTTCGTTTACGTCTTTAACGCCGAACTGATCGAGATTGTTGTCCGCATTCAAGAATACGAGAACTGTCCAGTCTTTAACAGCTTTTGTTTCGCAGGTATCGTTGCATCCGCCGCAGCCGCCGCCGCAGTTTCCGAGTTTGGTTTCACAGGTTCCGCCGCCGCAGCCGCCGTTAGGATCGCATGTGCCGCCGCCGCAGTTTCCCGCATACACGTTGCCCGCCATTAAAATCATCATGAATACCGCGAATAAAACCGTTAACATACCCCTTTTTGCCATTAATACTCCCTACCTTTCAAAATTTTTGATTTTCCACTACTGGCTTTTTCTTTTTGATTAAGATAATTTTACAAAAATACGTAAGCTTTGTCAAGCGAAAAACAAAAACAAATTATATATTTTTTTAAGCTTTATTTTTGAATAAAAAAAATAAAATATAAATTAATGCGCTCATCAAAAAAATATTGTAAATTTGTAATAAATGTGATATATTTTTAAACCAATAATGTTATTTATAAACTCAATTTTTATAATATGAGGTGAACCAATGCCCAAAACCTGCACACAATACGATATCGACCGTATCGTAAATACCGACCACTTTGATCCTTTCCAGCTGCTCGGAATGCACGAAATCGAAATCGACGGCACAAAAAACGTCTGCGTAAGAGCTTTTTTGCCGGACGCACGCGAAGCGTTCGTTTTTGAAGTCGCTAAACCTAAAAACCGCTATCAAATGAACAAAGTGGACGATCGCGGTTTTTTTGAAGTAATTATTAAAAGGGCCGATATTTTTAAGTACAACATCGAAAAATTTTTTTACGACGGCAACTCGACCACTTTTTATGATTCCTATTCTTTTCCTCCCATTTTAACCGATTACGACCTTCACCTTTTCAAAGAAGGCAACCATCACCGCATCTACGATAAACTCGGAGCCCATTATCATGAATTCGAAGGCATAGGCGGAATCTGCTTTGCCGTATGGGCGCCTAACGCCAAGCGCGTCAGCGTAATCGGCGATTTCAACATGTGGGACGGCAGGCGCCATGTAATGCGCGTCCGCCAGGGAATAGGCGTATGGGAAATATTCGTCCCCGGCCTTCCTATGGGAAGCAGCTATAAATTCGAAATCAAGTCCAAACAGGGAAACCTGATTGAAAAAGCCGATCCATACGCATTCGCCTCCGAAGTCCGCCCCAAAACATCATCGATAGTTTACGATTATAACAAGTACGAATGGAACGACTCCGAATGGATAGAAAACCGCAAAAAAGGCAGCCTCGCAGAAGCGCCGATGTCGGTTTACGAAGTGCATCTGGGCTCCTGGATGCGCGTCCCCGAAGACAACAACCGCTTCCTTACCTACCGCGAACTCGCCGGGCGGCTTACCGATTACGTAAAAAAAATGAACTATACGCATATCGAACTGCTTCCAGTGGCCGAACACCCGTTCGACGGCTCCTGGGGCTATCAGGTCACCGGTTATTTCGCGCCTACGAGCCGCTACGGAAGCCCCAATGATTTTATGTACTTCGTGGATTATCTCCATCAGAACGGCATAGGCGTAATAGTCGACTGGGTGCCCGCCCACTTCCCCAAAGACTGGCACGGTTTTATGCGCTTCGACGGCACGTGCCTTTATGAGCACGAAGATCCCAAAAAAGGCGAACACATGGACTGGGCGACCCTGATCTTCAATTACGGCAGAAACGAAGTTAAAAATTTCCTGATCTCGAACGCGGTTTTCTGGTTCGACAAGTACCATATCGACGGCCTGCGCGTTGACGCCGTAGCCTCAATGCTCTATCTCGATTATTCACGCAAACCGGGCGAATGGGTGCCCAATCAGTACGGCGGACGCGAAAATCTCGAAGCCATAGAATTTTTGAAATACTTGAACACGATAGTATATCAGTACTTCCCCGGCACCGTTACCATAGCCGAAGAATCCACGGCATGGCCGGCTGTTTCAAGGCCGACTTACGTGGGCGGCCTCGGCTTCGGCATGAAATGGAACATGGGCTGGATGAACGACACGCTTAAATATTTTGAAAAAGACCCTATTTACAGGCGTTACCATCACAACACGCTCACGTTTCCTCTGATTTACGCTTTCCACGAAAATTTCGTCCTGGTTTTATCTCACGACGAAGTCGTGCACGGCAAAAAATCCCTTCTGGACAAAATGCCCGGCGACGTATGGCAGAAGTTCGCCAACCTCAGGTTGCTAATGGGATACATGTACGCGATGCCCGGCAAAAAACTTTTATTCATGGGCGGCGAACTCGGCCAGTGGAACGAATGGAACTTCAACAGCAGCATCGACTGGCATCTGCTCAACTACGAGTCGCATTATAAATACAGCCGCTACATGGCAGATTTGAACTATCTTTACAAAACCGAAAAAGCCTTTCACGAACTGGACTTTTCAGACGCCGGCTTCGAATGGATCGACTTTTCGGATTCGGACCGCTCCGTTATAAGCTTTATGAGAAAAGCTAAAAACCCCGACGATTCGCTTATATTCGTATTCAACTTCACGCCCATGGTTTACATGAACTACCGCGTAGGAGTCCCTTCCGCGGGGCATTACGACGAACTGCTAAATTCCGATTCTTCCGAATACTGGGGCACCAATATAGGCAATTTCGGCGGATTCCAGGCGGATAATTACCCATGGCAGGGACGCGCTTACTCGATGAACTTAAATATACCGCCGCTCGGGGTGATAATTTTAAAACGCCGCAAATAATACTTTTCAGCCTTAATCCACGGATGCGCCCGCGCTTTAGCGCGGGCGCACTGATGAAATAAAACGCGAGGTCACGAATAAAAAATGAAAACTCTTTCTTTATCTTCAATTTTTTTACCGTCCGTCAAAAAAATCAACATGGCGCTGCTTTTAATCGCCGCAGGGTTTTTAATGCTGCCTGTGGCTCCGTCCGCGGCCGCGGGCGCCGAAAAAATCTCTAAAAAGCCTCAAGCCGAAATCGAATCGAAAGCCGGTTCGCTTATAATCAAAGAGGAAGAAGACGTTTTCGACGAATCGGAAATAGTCGAATCTTTAAAGGAAATCAAAACGCCTGCGCGTAAAACTCCCAGAATGAACAACCCGCCCGCGCCTCCTGATTGGGAAGGCTTCGATTACGACACGCTCGAAACCAACATGGACGAGGTGCTCGCGCGCTTCAAAAAACACGAGCAATATTACGAACCGCGCTATACGCATTACCAGGACGATAAAACGTATAAGATACAGAGCGTTTACCGCGACAAAGTCAGAAACCTCGTCAACGCCAAATCGGTGTCGCAGGAAGACGAAGAACTTTCGAAACTCCTGGATGCGGCGGGAAAAGGAAAAGACGAAAAACTCGGATACGTCGAACTTTTGGATCTCGGCATCGAACGCCTCTTTAAATCCGACATGAAAAACGCGGTCAGGTTTTTTTCACAGGCCGTCAAAACGGACCCGCTCCAGCCCGAAGGTTACTATAACCTCGCGCTAGCCTATTTTTACCGCAATAACGTGCCGCTTTCCATAATCAATTTCAAACGCGCGCTGGACTTAAAACCGAATCTCGCTGAAGCATATAATAACATGGGCGTCTGCTACATACGCGCAAACCTCCTCGAAAGAGGCGTAACGCTTATCAGGCAGGCCAACATCTACGCGCCAACGCTGAAAGAGCCCATAGACAACCTTTACGCGCTGAAAAATAAAGACCTCGATTACAATTACAACGACAAGCTGTTCAGAGAAAAACACGGGCTTACTTCTTCTTCGCCTTCGAGAATGTTTTCCGTAAAGCTTAAATTATGCCCGCCGCTTCTCAATCTGTCGGCGATCGAAAAAGACGAAAACCGCATACAACTGGAAACCGGCGCCGATGCTTACGATAAACTGGTTGGCGAATACAGGGCTTTGATGTTAGAGTCCTATCCCGATATCGATATAGCCATCAAAACCAGCTTCGATCTTACAAACCATTACAATAAATACTGGGACGCGCTCAATTTATTAAAAGTCGCCGACGAACTCTACGAAAAGAAGCTTTACAAGGAATCGGAAAGATACTACACCCAGGTCCTCAAAATGGTCCCCGGCGTATGCAGCGTGCACATGAAACGCGCTAACGCCAGACTTAACGTAAAAAATTTAAGGGGAGCCGAATACGATTTTTCATTCGCCGCCAAAAATTCAGACGACGACGATATAATCCGCGAGGCTATTAAAAACATCCAGCAGATAAGAATTAAAAAATTCGACAGCTTTTAAGGATTGCCAGATATGCTCAGTAAAGCGGCGAAAAAATCCATAGCCACATTTTTAATATGCTTTTTTATGACGGCGGCCGTCGTTTTCCTCAATGCGGCGGGTTATTTCACTTCGGCCGAACGCGAAATGAACGATCTTATGATGCGCTCGCGCCCTAAAGAAATCGTTGCGATCGATGAAAATATAATACTGGTAGGCATGGACGACGAATCGATCGACCATATAGGCCGCTGGCCATGGAACCGTTCGGTCTTCGCCGAGTTTTTGCGGTTCATCAAAAGGGGCGAGCCGGCCGCGGTGCTTTTCGATATCGAGTTTCTGGAAAAATTCACCCGTAACTCTAAAGCCGAAAAGTACCATCTTTACGACCAGCTCGAGCTATGGTACGAAAGCCTGCCCGCT
>JAKPTH010000332.1 GCA_029571125.1 bacterium | reverse complement strand
AGGGGCCAGACAAAATTTTTGAGGGCCGCCTCCTTGCCATCCATGGCATCGGCGGCACTAAGACATCCATGTCTGTCGGGCAAGATGCTGATCCGGAGCCATGGATGGGCGAGAGGTCGGGGCATGGACGCCCCAATGCCGCACGCGCCACGGATGGCAACGGCGTGCGGCCGCTGAGCACGAGCGGCAAAAATCCCGGAGGGATTTTTGAACGAGTCCCCGAAAAAATTTGTCTGGCGCCCTGCCCACAACTGCCCGCTAAAATGAAAAAGAACTTACTTTAAATTGGAATAGTGTTTAAATAAAATTTTTATGGGCTTCCTTACCACCCATGTCTGTCAGGCAAGATGCTTATCTGGAGCCATGAATGGGTGGGAGGTCGGGGCACGGACACCCTAATGCCGCACGCGCCACGGACGGCAACGGCGTGCGGCGGCCGAGCACGAGCGGCAAAAATCCCGGAGGGATTTTTGAACGAGTCCCCGAAAAAATTTGTCTGGCGCCCTGCCCCAAACTACCCGGTTAAATGCAAAAGCCACTGCTTAAGTTGAAACAGTAGCCAAATAAATTTTCAAGGACTATCGGGCGGGGACATGGACGCCTAATTACGCACGCGCCACGGACGACAAAGGCGTGCGGCGGCCGAGCACGATTGGAAACAAAGAACTGCTTTTAAAAATGAAAAAGATCCGTAACAAAAAGTTTTGAAAATTACTGGACTTTTAAACTTAAATACAAGCTTGTCCAATCAGTCAAAAGTCCTTCACTATTCACTGTTCACTATTAACTATTCACTAATTAAGCGCTCCTTCACGGATCTTTTCGAGCGCCCTGAACAATAAATTTTGAACGTTATCAACGTTTTTAGCGAAAGTCTTAAATACTTCGGCAGCCGTTACAGGAGGTATGTCGGTTTTCCAGCAGTCGTAATCGGTTGACATGGCCACGGCCGCAATCGGAATGCCTGCTTCATTCGCCAGTATAGCATCGATGGCGAGCGTCATGTTTATTATATCCGCGCCCATGAGCCTGAACATATTGGATTCGGCGCGCGTGGAAAAGCGCGGCCCCTCTATGGTAACTACCGTTCCCTTGGGATGAATGGGGTAATTCAAATCCCGGCCGGATGCGAGCAATATCGAACTCAGCTTTTTATCGAAAGGATCTGCCATGGGAGTATGCACCGCATTTTCGCTGCCGCCCGAAAATTCTTCGTGAAAAGTGGAAATGCGCCTTTTTGTAAAATCGATAAACTGGTCCACTACTACGAAATCGCCGGGCTTTATCTGGTCGCGAAGCGAACCGCACGCCGTAGTGGCTATTATATGCGTGCAGCCGTGATCTTTGAGCGCGCAAATATTAGCGCGGTAATTGACCTGCGAAGGCGGAATCGTATGAGCGCGCCCGTGCCTGGATAGAATCGCGACTTCCACGCCGTTGATTAACCCGCACGCCAGAGGCGATGAAGGACTTCCGAACTTCGTAGTCACGTTTAAATCTTTCTGCTCCTTGAGCCATTTCGGATCATTTAACCCGGATCCGC
The DNA here is from genome assembly GCA_029571125.1 of bacterium. Taxonomy (GTDB): domain Bacteria; phylum Muiribacteriota; class UBA9980; order UBA9980; family UBA9980; genus UBA9980. Next base: position 10,120 of record JAKPTH010000332.1, on the reverse strand, counting down.
CTATTATTCCAACTTTTATCATAATAATCTCCTTTTAACGTTTGCAGCATTACAAACGCTTATTTTAAAATGCCTGAAATGTAATTAATGATCATCAGACTGCATTATACTAAAAAATAATTCAAAAAACAATTAATCTTTATTTATCATTCTAAATCGAAAATCAGGCGGTAAAATAATCTTTGATTATTAAAGCGCACTGTGATAAAATATGCCGGACTTTCAAATTAAAAATCAGGAGTGAACCCTTTTGAGCATTAAAATATTTAGTTTAATATCCGAAGTCCACGACTGCGCGGCAATCGACGAAAGCCTGAAGCCTTTCATAAACGGAATCGAGCTGGCCTTAAATGATAAACTGATCGAAGCTCCTTTAGAAGAAATTAAAGACGATGCGCTTTGCATAATTTTCGTTAAATCCGGCGGAGTGGAAGACAAATTTAAAAAATTATTTTCACGCTCTAAAGCGCGCTTCGTTTTGCTGACATCGAATATGCATAATTCGCTGCCGGCGGCCATGGAAATACTATCTTACATCAACTCGTCGGGAAAAACCGGCGAAATACTCCATTCAACAGCCGCGCAAATAACGAAAAGACTTTCAGCCATGATAAAAGCCGCGGCGGCAAAACGCGCCTTTAAAAATAAAAATATAGGAATAATTGGAAAACCCTCCGACTGGCTCATAGCCAGCGATATAAGCTACCGCACGGCCGAAGAAAGATTCGGCTTTAAAATCGTCGACATATCCATGACGGAAGTTCTGGCCGAATACAAAAAAAAGCATGAGATTAAAAACAAACGGCTCGCCGAAATCTTAAAAAAAGGCTACTGCGAAAAAACTCTGAACGACTCGCTTAACCTCTATGAAAGCCTTAAAGCCATAGCGGCAAGATACCAGCTGTCCGCCTTCACCATAAGATGCTTCGACCTTTTAGGCGCGATTAAAAATACCGGCTGCCTCGCGCTCGCCCTGCTTAACGGCGAAGGCATAACCGCCGGCTGCGAAGGCGACGTGCCTGCGCTGATATCCATGATGATAGTCAACGAACTCGGCGGAGTAAAATCTTTCATGGCTAACCCGTCGTCGATCGACATCGAAAAAAATACGGCCGTATTCGCGCACTGCACCGTTCCTTTAGAAATGACGGACGGTTTCGAGCTCGACAGCCATTTCGAATCCCGACTCGGAGTTGCGATAAGCGGTAATATACCGCTCGGCGGCGCGACTATATTCAAAATTTCTAATTCACTCGATCGCTACTGGGTTTCACCCGCCGAAATATTATCCAATCCGAAACGCGAAAATTTATGCAGGACACAGGTGGAAACAAAAATCGCCAAAGGCGTCGATTATTTTTTAAAACGCCCCTTCGGCAATCATCACGTAATCGCCGTCGGCAATCATAGCGAATTGATCGACGAATTTTTCGGCGCATAAAAAATTAATTTTTGTAAAATTCAATCAGAAAAAAAGAGAAAATACATGAAAAAAAAGTAAAATTTTTAAAAATTTTACTTTTTTACTTTTAAAAAAACTTGACAACGAAAAAACAATGAAGTATAATTTGACCATCAATCAGCACTCGAAGCCGTCGAGTGCTAACAAAAACTAAAAATCTTTAAACAATGTTAATTCACATTGTTTTCTGACAAAATTAAAAATCCATCAACCATAAATCTTAAGGAGGTATTATTTAAATGGAAAACTTAAAACTCAGACCCCTCGGCAACAGAGTAATCGTAAAACCTGAAGTGGTTCACGAAAAAACGAAAGGCGGCATCTTTCTTCCCGATACCGCTTCCAAAGAAAAACCCCAGATGGGCACTGTTATAGCAGTCGGCACCGGCCGCGTTCTCGAAAACGGCCAGAAAGTCCCCATGGAAGTTAAAAAGAACGACAAAGTCATATTCTCCAAATATGCCGGAACCGAAATCAAAATCGACGAAGTCGAACATCTCATACTCACCGAAGCCGATATCCTCGCCATCAGCGAATAATTTTCATCGGCCGGCGGGCGGCAGTCCATAAAAGCGCTCGCTCTATAAAAATAAAATCAACCGCGCTTTTTAATCTTTAATGATTAATAACTAAAAATAAGGAGTGAATAACACAAATGGCAAAAGAATTATTATATCAATCGGACGCTAGAGCTAAATTAGAAAAAGGCATCAACCAGCTGGCACAGGCCGTCAAAGTTACGCTCGGCCCTAAAGGCTGCTACGTAGTTATCGACAAAAAATTCGGCTCGCCGACAATCACCAACGACGGCGTTACGATCGCTAAAGAAATCGAACTCGAAGACAAATTCGAAAACATGGGCGCACAGCTCATTAAAGAAGTCGCTACAAAAACAAACGACGTTGCCGGCGACGGCACCACCACCGCTACCGTTCTCGCTCAGGCTATGGTAAAAGAAGGCCTCAAAAACGTTACGGCCGGCGCTTCCTCTATGGCGATCAAACGCGGTATCGAAAAAGCCGTTTCAGCTTTAGTAGAAGAAATCAAAAAGACCTCCATTCCGGTTGATAAAAAAGAATCTATCGCTCAGGTAGCTTCGATCTCATCGCGCGACACCAACATAGGCGATCTCATATCGAAAGCCATGGACGAAGTCGGCAAAGACGGCGTTATAACCGTTGAAGAAGGCCAGGGCATGGGCATCGACCTCGAAGTCGTAGAAGGCATGCAGTTCGACAAAGGTTACATCTCCCCTTACATGGTCACCGACGCTGAAAGAATGGAAGCAGTTCTCGAAGAACCTTACATCCTCATCTCGGAACCTAAAATATCCAATATGAAAGACCTCCTCCCGCTGCTCGAAAAAATCGTTCAGATGGGCAAACCCTTACTCATCATATCCGAAGAAGTAGAAGGCGAAGCGCTCGCTACATTAGTAGTTAACAAACTCCGCGGCACGCTCAACTGCGTGGCCGTTAAAGCTCCGGGCTTCGGCGACAGAAGAAAAGCCATGCTCGAAGATATCGCGATCCTCACCGGCGGCAAAAAAGTTTCCGAAGAACTCGGCCTGAAACTTGAAAAAACCACCGTTGAAATGCTCGGCCGCGCAAAACGCGTCACCATAGACAAAGACAACACCACGATAGTCGGCGGCTACGGCAAAGAAGCCGATATAAAAGCAAGAATCCAGCAGATACGCGCTCAGATCGAAGACACCACTTCCGATTACGACCGTGAAAAACTGCAGGAAAGACTCGCTAAACTCGTCGGCGGCGTCGCAGTAGTTAAAGTCGGCGCGGCTACCGAATCGGAAATGAAAGAAAAGAAAACAAGAATCGAAGACGCTCTCGCGGCTACCAGATCGGCAGTCGAAGAAGGCATCATCCCCGGCGGCGGCGCTTGCCTCGTGCATTGCATCCCCGTTCTGGACAAAATAAAAGCTGACGCAGACGAAATGATAGGCGTAAATATCGTTCGCCGCGCGCTCGAAGAACCCCTCCGTCAGATCGCAGTTAACGGCGGCTACGAAGGCTCCGTAATCGTAGAAAAAGTTAAATCGTCGCCTAAAGGCGTCGGCTTCAACGTACTGACCGGCAAATACGAAGACATGATCAAATCGGGTATCGTAGATCCCGCTAAAGTCACCCGCTCCGCTCTGCAGAACGCGGCTTCGATCTCCGGCATACTGCTCACCACCGAAGTTCTCATCTCCGAAAAACCGTCCGAAAAGGGCGAAGCTCCCGCAATGGGCGGCCACGGCCACCCCGGCATGGGCGGCATGGGCGGAATGATGTAAGAACTCCTTAAACCGCAAGGTTTAAAAGGATAATAAAACGCGGCCGCGGGCCGGGCCTTATGGCTTTGCCCGCGCCGCACGCTTGAAAAAAAATAAACACACCTTGCGGGGGCGTATTGATTGCTTTTTAAAAAGCTGCGCCCCCGCCATTATAAGTAAAGATCCGTCTTATCGAGAGGTTTATCATGCAGTTAAGCGCAAGACAGCAGGATATTTTACAGGCCATAGTCGAAGATTATATAAATTTCGCCGAACCGGTCGGCTCGCGAACCGTTTCAAAACGCATCAAAATCCCCGTATCGTCAGCCACCATCAGAAACGAAATGTCGGACATCGAAGAAATGGGCCTCATAACCCAGCAGCACCTTTCTTCAGGAAGAATACCCACGCAGAAAGGCCTCCGCTTTTATATCGATTGCATTCTCGCGCTCGAAAGACTTTCGAGCGAAGAAGCCGAAATGATAAATAACATAAAAAAAGAATATGCGCAAAAAAGACAGCACCTGAGGGACCTTATCAAAGATATATCCAGGACGGTTTCGAGCGTCATGGAATATCCGAGCCTCATCGTAGCGCCTAAACTTTCATGCGAAAAGTTCAAAAAAGTGCAATTCCTGCTCCTCGACGATAAAAACCTTCTGATCACGCTTATTACCACGAGCGGCCTTATAGAACACTTCAACCACATGATAGACTATCAGACCAGCCAGGAAAGACTCAACAGGATAGCCGGAGAGCTCAACGCAATGGAAAAAGGATTCAACATTTCCGATATCAATTCGGCGCTCAAGTCAGTATCTATTGTCAAAACGCTCGACGGTAAAGGAAAATTAGATATTTGCAATATAATCGACTGCAACCTCGAAGACCGCATAATCTTCACCGGCACGGAAAATATCCTTAAAAACCCCGAATTCCAGAACTCGGAAAAGATGAAATTATTCATAGAAATTTTAAACGACAAGGAAAAAATATTAAAATTATTGACGGAAACCGGCCATGTCAAAAACTTCATGGACGGCACCATAGTCCTTATCGGCGACGAACTTAAAGATTTGAGGGAACTGAGCCTGGGACTCGTCGCCTCCGAATATAAAGACTCCGACGACGCATGCGGCGTCCTTGGCATTATAGGCCCGTCGCGCATGGAATACAGCAAAATAATATCGCTGGTGCGCGAATTCGCGACTAAATTAAGCGACATACTTAAAAATAAATAAATCCGGAAGAATATAATATATAAAGAATACATAATACACAGCGAGGGGATATCAATGGAAAACGAAGTGAAATTCGAAAATTTCGAAAAGCTGATAACGCAGGAAAACGTTTCCGCGCGCATGGATTCCGCTATCGAAAAGATAAAATCATACTACACAAGCGACGAGGCGTTGAAAGCCGTGGAGGAAAAAGTCAACGCAATGGACGTTGACGACGCGAAAAAAACTGAGCTCAAAAATAAAACCGATATGTTCCTTAAAGCCATGACCAAGGGTTTTAACCGCGACGCCTTCCGCAACCAGATAATCGCCACCATAAACGACGAACAGAAAATCAAAGACATCACCGAAGAAGAGCTGTTAAAAGTCATCGGCGCTATCGAAAACGAAATGTCGTCGAAAAACGACGAATTCCTCGTCAACTCTATCAGAATGATATTCGAAATGGACAGGCGCAACGCCGAAGACGCCGCCACATCGGACAAAACGCCGGCTCAGATAGAAATCGAAAAACAGAAAGCGCTCGCCGCGGAATATCTTAACGCCCTCCAGCGAATGAAAGCAGACTTCGATAATTATAAAAAACGCGTCCTGCGCGACAAAGAAGAACAAAAAACGCTCGCGCTCGAATCGCTGTTCACCGAATTATTGAGCGTCCTCGACAGTTTCGACGCCATAAAGCCCGATTCGAAGATAGATTACGAAGGAGTCCAGAAAATCGGCAAGCAATTCAGGACGGTCCTCGAAAAATACGCGCTCAAGGAAATCGAAAGCATGAGCATATTCGACGCCAACCTTCACCAGGCCATAGCCAGCGACGAACGCGACGACCTCGAAGAGCACACCATAACAGAAGTATTCAGAAAAGGATATATGCTCGGCGAAAAACTCGTAAGGCCCGCCATGGTTAAAGTGAGCGTAAGAAGCGCCAACGAAGTGAAGGAAGACGCGGCCTCGCCGTCCAACTGACTCGGCCGGATCGCCGGCTTTTTCAAAGGCCGGGGCCGGCGAACGCGATGAAGGCGAGCGGCCCTTTAACGTTTTATTTTTCTTTTTCATCATATCGCAACCGGTTTTTAAACAGTAAATCACAATCAGCGAATATACTTTCAGGAGAGAATATATGGCAGAAGCTAAACAGGATTATTACGAACTGCTGGGCGTCGCGAAAGGCGCCAGCGAGGAAGAACTGAAGCAGGCTTATAAAAAGCTCGCCAAGAAATACCACCCGGACCTGAACCCCGGCAATAAAGACGCGGAAGACCATTTCAAGAAAGTCAACGAAGCGTTCGGCATACTGTCCGATCCGCAGAAGCGCGCCGCATACGACCAGTACGGCCACGCGGCGTTTTCGCAGGACGGCGGAGGCTTCGGTTACGGCAACGGCGGATTCAGCGGCTTCTCCGATTTCAGCGACATGTTCGACGGCATTTTCGAAAATTTCTTCGGCGGCTCGTCGCGCGGCAGGCGTCCGGCGCGCGGGCGCGACATCAGCGTCAAGGTTTCCCTGACGCTCGAAGAGGCTTTTGCCGGCCAGGAGCGCGAGCTCAACATACCCAAGCTCGAAAAATGCTCGAAGTGCGGCGGCACCGGCGCTACCGAAAAGACAAAAAAGCAGACCTGCCCCACCTGTCAGGGCCGCGGCAAAGTGCAGTTCGCCCAGGGCTTCTTCACCATCTCCAAAACCTGCCACAAATGCCACGGCGAAGGCCATTTCGTGGAGCATCCCTGCGAATCGTGCGGCGGCAAAGGCACCGAGTCAAAGACGCGCCGCCTTAAAGTCACGATACCGCCCGGCGTAGATAACGAATCGCGCCTCAGGCTCGAAGGCGAAGGCGATTCCGCGCCGCAGGGCGGCCATCCCGGCGATCTGTACGTGGTGTTCGAAATAAAGGAACACCCCATATTCATCCGCTACGGCGACGATCTGATATACCAGCTGCCCGTCTCCTTCTCTCAGGCGGCCCTCGGCGCAGAAATTCAGATACCGACCATCGACGGCAAAACCAACCTCAAAATCGAAAAAGGCACGCAGTGCAACACCGAGCTGCGCCTGCGCTCAAAAGGCATGACCAGCCTTCGCCACCGCGGCCGCGGCGACCTCATAGTCAAGGTTTTCGTGGAAGTGCCCACCAACCTTAACGCAAAACAACAGGAGCTCTTAAAGGAATTCGCCCAGATATCCGGCGAAAACGTCGAACCGATGAGGACCGGTTTCTGGAATAAAATAAAAGATTTTTTTGCGGGAGAAGTAAAGTAACTCAGGCCAGAGCAAGGGAAATAAGCTCAAAATAAAAGAAATAATACGCCAGAATTCAATATTACAAAAGCCCGATGCATTTAACGGTGCAAAGGGCTTTTGTTTTACTTTGATTCGCTTAGATTTTGCTTGATATATAAGCGGTTGTGTGATAAAATTAATATATAAAGAAAGATTAAAACGTAATTATTAAAACTTTACTTTTTTAAGAAATTATTTTAAAAATCCGGGAGGAGCCATGGCGGGTCTGCCTTTAAAAAAACCTGAATACGAATTCACTTACGGCGATTACTATAAATGGAATGACGATAAGCGCTGGGAGCTCATCGACGGCGTCGCTTACGATATGACGCCGGCACCGCTGAGGATTCATCAAAAAGTCCATATGAATCTTATTAACGAATTTTTTACTTACTTGAAAGACAAAGAGTGCGAAGTCTACGGCGCCCCCTTTGACGTCCGCCTGCCCGAAGGCGACGAGGCCGACGACGACGTGCCAACCGTCGTTCAGCCAGATATTCTCGTAGTCTGCGATAAATCAAAATTAGACAGACGTGGCATGCGCGGCGCGCCCGATCTGGCGGTCGAAATATTGTCCGAACACACATTGAAAAAAGATATGACGGTCAAGCTCGACCTCTACGAACGCCATCACGTCAAAGAATACTGGATAGTCAATCCTGACGGCAAAAACATAATGGTCTTCAAACTCGACGGCAGAAGCAAAAAATATAAAAAGCCTGAAACATATTTCCCCGGCGATGAGCTGAAGGTCGGGATTTTTAAGAATTTGACGATTCAACTTGATGATGTGTTTAAAGAATGAAAGACTTATTTAAGCTCAGGCGGCCTCGATAATATCGATACCCTGCCTGATTATTTCCGCCAGAACACTGGCTGGCGCATGATTTTTATATTCCGACCAGCCTATACAGAAAGGCTCGATTTTACTGTCAATACGTCCAGCAATCATCCATAATTCAGCGTTAATATCGATTTTGTTTTTATAAGGAATGTCGAGAACTACGCCGACATCTATATCGCTGTCCTTGCGCGGATTTCCGTTCGCATAAGACCCGAATACGAAGACTTTTTTGACGGCATACCTGGCCTTAATGACTTCGTAAAATTTTATTATTTTTTTCTTTAATTCAGCTTTGATTTTAACCATTTAATGAATTCTCCGGTCTTATTGTATATGTCTTCGGCCTGTTTTTTCTTGAAACTTTTCGTTACTTCATCGATCGCCGGGCCATATCTCGATGTTATGTAATAACTATTGAGCTTCAGTACAAAATCAAGATTTTCTTCGTAGCAATCGTTTTTTAACGACAGAGCGTCAATCAGGTATTTAAGGCTGTGCGTATAGGGCGGAGTTTCGTTTCTTTCAGATACATAAATGCCTTTGAGGTATTTTTCTATCGCCTGCTGACACAGAAAAGCGACATAAAGGTAACGTCTGCCGTCCAGCATAACCTTTGCGGATTTATAGTCGTAGTTAGCCTGGGCCAGCCAGTTTTTAATAACGTCAGTATTGGTCATCCGATCCCCCGCTAATGAACATTTGTATATAATACTAAACCAAACCAGAGCGAATGTCAAGAGAATCTTTCCGTTTTTTCATGTAAATACTTAGATTTTACTTGATAAATAAAGGTAGGTGTGATAAAATTGATTATGTTAAATTAAAATCAAAATGGTCTATAAACTGGACCCGCAAACAAAAAAATACGGCCGTCCAGATATTTATCTGCAAAAAGATAAAGTCAAAGCCAGCGCGATAAAAGGTTTGAGTGTAAAGCTCAGCGATGTTTTCGAAGTGTAATTATGCGGTTAAGCGAATATGAAATAAAATCGATTAAAGAATCGGTAACCCATTTCGATCCAAACGCCTTGATTTATTTATTCGGCTCCAGGGCCGACGACTCGAAACGAGGCGGCGATATCGACTTGCTTATACTTTCGGAAAAACTGACATCGAAGGAAAAACGCATGATAAAGCTCGACTTGTATGATAAAATCGGCGAACAAAAAATAGACATAGTTATTTCAAAAACAGGCGCAGAAAGCCCGTTTATTAAATTAGCCAGGAGCGGCGGTGTTATTATATGAAGCAAAAAGAATATGTCGCCAACGCCCTGAAGGCCTTAACAGCTCTTGAAGACTGCATGCGCTGGCTGAAACGTTCCTATGAAATATGCTATAAAATCGGCGTAAAAAAAGACTATGCCGACAACGAACTCGATGCCTTCGAAACATTGACGTCCAGATATGCAAGGGCGGCCGATATAATTATTTATAAAGTATTCAGAAGCATCGATGCCGTCGAGTTTGAAAACCACGGCTCGCTTATAGATGTTTTAAATAGGGCCCACAGACGCGGCTTCTTTGAATCGATAGAAAAAATAAGGCAAATCAAGGAATTACGAAACGAAATCGCCCATGAATACGTTAAAGACAATATTATCGAACTGTTCGGCGAAGTTATCGAAGCGGTCCCGGAACTTTTTAAAATATTTGAAAACGTAAGTGCATACATGAAAAAAAATATAAGTTAAAAATGTAAAACGAAGAATAAAGTAAAAATACTTAAAAATCGCAGTTAACTAAATGCTTGTAATTACATATTAATTAAAGGGTTTCATGTGAACATTCCTGCTACGGATTCTATAAAAAAAAGATATATCTTTTCGCTTGTGGTTAATATTTTGCTATGCGTTCCGCGCTTTCTCACGGCAAGCCTTATCCCGCGCGCACTCGGCCCGGCCGCTTACGGCGATTATCAGTTCCTGATAAATAACTTGACTTCGATTAAAAACTTTCTTGATTTCGGCACGTCCACGGCATTTTTCACGTATAACGCCAAGACCGAAGAATCCTCC
>JAKPTH010000328.1 GCA_029571125.1 bacterium | reverse complement strand
AGACGATCACGAAGACACCGTAAGAAACCGCTTGAAGGTATATCATAACGAAACTCACCCGCTTCTCGATTATTATACGAAACAGGACATCGTTTTAAAAATCGACGGCACGGGCGATATTAACGATATATTTAAGAGAATTACCGCCGGGCTGGAGGCGTAGTTTACCAATATGTCAAGATCGGAAGTCGTAACCAGGAAATCCGCGCAGGAAATTGAATATATGTTCGAGTCAAATCAGATAGCCGCGAGAGCGCTCTCTCTGCTTCGCGAAAACATAAAACCCGGAGTTACGACCGAAAAACTCAATAAGATTGCGCATGAATATATTCTGTCGCAGAACGCATATCCCCTCTTTTTAGGGTATATGAGCTATCCGAAGAGCATCTGCACTTCGGTGAACGAGGAAGTCGTGCACGGAATTCCTTCTAAAAAGCGCATCCTGGAAGAAGGCGATCTTGTCAGCATAGATGTCGGCGTCATTAAAAACAATTATTGCGGCGATTCGGCGATCACGGTTCCCGTCGGAAACGTCAGCGAGCTTGCGGCGAGGCTTATCAGGGTCACCGAAGAGTCTTTATACGTGGGCATCAGCAAGGCTGTCTGCGGCGGTTATCTCGGCGACGTGTCCAACGCGATACAAACTTACGTCGAGTCGCACGGTTTTTCTGTGGTGCGCGACTATGTGGGCCACGGCATCGGCAGGAAACTGCACGAGCCGCCGGCGGTGCCGAACTTCGGCAGAAAAGGGATGGGCATCAAGCTCGAAGCGGGAATATGCATAGCCATAGAGCCTATGGTCAATGCGGGACGCTACGACGTGAGGGTGCTCGATAACTCGTGGACGGTAGTGACATGCGATAAAAGCCTTTCGGCTCATTTCGAACATACCGTCGCGATAACCGAAAACGGCACGCGCATATTGTCAAAGGCGCAATAATACGCCGGTATTTGAACGTTTTTAAGGAGGATTCGCTTAGATGGCAAAAGAAGAACTGATTGAAGTTTCCGGAGTGGTAATCGAACCGCTTCCCAACGCTATGTTCCGCGTTGAGCTGGAAAATGGCCATAAAGTATTGGCGCACATATCCGGCAAGATGCGTATGAATTTTATACGCATACTTCCCGGCGATAAAGTGACCCTTGAGTTATCGCCTTACGATCTTTCGCGGGGCAGGATAACATACAGGTCGAAGAGCTAAATCGGGTTTCCGCGCGTGCGGAAAAATGCGAAGTCAAAAGTTTTTTAAAAAAGTTAATAAATGTATTGATTTTTTAAATTTTTTGATGTAAAATAATATCTCTTATGTGAGACGGGAGGACTACTAATGAAAGTTAGAGCATCGGTAAAAAAGATATGCAACAAATGCAAGATAATTAAAAGAAAAGGCACAATACGCGTTATTTGCCAGATAGTTAAACACAAACAGAGACAGGGTTAATTAAATTAATTTTTCGGAAGGAGGGAAACAATGGCTCGTATAGTCGGTGTAGATTTACCTAAGAACAAAAGAATGGAAATCGCGATGACCTATATTTACGGTATCGGCCGTTCAGTGGCTCAGAAGCTGCTCACGGACCTTCAGATCGACTGGAATAAAAAAGTCAAAGATTTGACGGAAGACGAAATTATTAAAATCCGTGATTATATAGAAAAACACCTCAGGGTGGAAGGCGATCTCCGCCGCGAAGTTATAGGCAATATCAAAAGATTGAGCGAAATTAACTGCTATCGCGGAATCCGCCACAGAAGAGGCCTGCCCGTACGCGGACAGCGCACGCACACTAACGCCCGCACCAGAAAAGGACCGAGAAAATCGATCGCTGGTAAAAAGACGGCTACGAAGAAATAGTCAGCCGCCTGAAACGGGCCGGTGTTTAAAACCGGCTTCGGCGGCCGGCTGTTTATAAAACAGTATAAAAAATTTATGATATATTAATGACTATCGCGAAAGGAGAGAATAATGGCTGAAATTAAAAAAGGCGGCGCCAGGGTATCCCATGGCGTGGTTCACATAAAATCGACCTTTAATAACACGATCGTAAGCGTTACCGACAGACAGGGCAACGTTATATCGTGGGCTTCAGCTGGTACATCAGGCTTTAAAGGCTCGAGAAAATCGACGCCTTACGCGGCTCAGCTCGCTACCGAGAACGCCGTAAAAAAAGCTATGGAACACGGCCTTAACGTCGTTGACGTAATCGTTAAGGGCGCCGGCTCAGGAAAAGAAATGGCGGTTCGCGCTATAAAAGTTGCGGGAGTTGAAATCGAAAAACTCAAAGATATCACGCCCGTTCCGCATAATGGCTGCAGACCCAGAAAAAGAAGAAGAGTTTAATCGAAATTAAAAGGAGGATAGATTAAATGGCGAAATATATAGGCCCTAAATGCCGTCTGTGCCGCACCGAAGGCAAGCAATTATTTTTGAAAGGCGAACGCTGCTTTTTGCGCGATAAATGCGCGGTATTGCGTCGTCAGTCCGCTCCCGGTATGCACGGCGGAAAAAGAAGAAATAAAATGACGGGCTACGGCGAACAGCTCCGTGAAAAACAGAAAATCAAAAAAATGTACGGTGTTTTAGAGAAACAGTTCAGACTCTATGTAGAAAGAGCTACCAGCGCTAAAGGCGTATCGGGCACCGTTCTTTTACAATTATTGGAAAGAAGATTCGACAACGTAATCACACGCGCTTCTTTCGCACCGTCGCGCTCGGCTGCAAGACAGCTTATCACGCACGGACATTATAAAATAAACGGCAAAAAGGTAGACGTGCCTTCTTACATTTTAAAACCGAACGACGTGGTTGAAGTTTCGGAAAAAGCGAAAAGCATTCTTCCTATAAAATCTTCGATCGAAAATGCGGCGAAAAGAAACCGCTACGAATGGCTTGAAATCGAGCCAGACAAATTTAAATTGCAGGTTAAGAGAATGCCCGAACGCGCTGACATTGATCCCGAAATCAATGAAAACCTTGTAATAGAATTCTACTCGAGATAATTTTTTTATTTCGACGGAATATTACGGGGCGGGGCGCAAAAGCATTTTTTTCGCTCATCCGGTTTTATTTTAAAGGAGGAGTTTGTGGAAATGATTCAGATCAAAAAACCCAGGATGATATACATGAAAGACACCAACATCGATTCTTCCAAATATGGAAGATTCGTTGTCGAGCCGCTTGAACGCGGATATGGTATTACCCTAGGCAATTCCTTACGCAGAGTGTTGCTCGGGGCATTTCCTGGCGCGGCTATTACCGCCGTTCGCATCGATGGCGTTTTACATGAATTTTCCACTATTCCTGGTGTTTTAGAAGATGTGACCGACATTATATTGAACCTGAAACAGGTAGTAGTGAAACTTGCCGACGAAGAAACCGTTACGGTTTCCATCGAAAAAAAAGGTCCCTGCGTAGTTAAAGCGGGCGACATCCAGTGCGTCGGTTCGTTGCAAATTATTAATCCTGAGCATCATATCGCCACTTTGAACGAAGATGCTAACCTTAACATCGAGCTGATAATTGAAAAAGGCCGTGGGTATACTTTAGCGGAGAAAAACGTTAAGCAGGGACAGCCTCTTAACACATTAAATATTGACGCTATGTTTTCACCGATAGTAAAAGTTAATTATACGGTTGAAGATACCCGCGTGGGCCAGGACATCAATTATGACAGACTTAACTTAGAGCTGTGGACCAACGGTTCCGTTAAGCCTGACGAAGCTACATGTCTCGCTTCCAAGTTATTAAGAGAACATCTTTCTCTTTTCGTCGACTATATCGACAATAAGCAGCAGGACAGCATTGTTATGGTTTCAGAAGAAAAAGAAAAGGTCAATAAATATGTTGATATACCGATAAAAGACGTTGAATTTTCAGTGCGTTCGCGCAACTGCCTGAAAAGGACTTCCATCAAGACTATCGGCGAACTCGCCACCAAGTCCGCGTCGGAATTGCTTGAAATCAAGAATTTCGGCCAGAAGTCGCTCAACGAAATCCGCGAAAAGCTCAGACAGTATGGTCTCGGCTTAAAAGACGACCCGCCGAACGTCCTCGACGGAGTTTCGGTTCCCATGATGAATGACGACGACGACGACGACAGCGATGTCGAAGAAAACGTTAAAGAGGAAGCGGAAAACTAAACCAGAAGACCGGCCGCGGGGATGCGCGGCACCAATCATAATCAGGGCAGGTGATAATAATGAGACATCAATTAGCAAATAAAAAACTCGGCAGACGCGTGCCGCACAGAAGATCGTTATTCAGAAACCAGATAATATCCTTAATGACTCATAATAAAATAATAACGACCGAAGCTAAGGCGAAAGAAACACGCCGTATCGCTGAAAAGTTAATAACCATCGCAAGACAGGTATCCGAAGATAAGGCTAAAAATATGCACCTTAAAAATTGCGCGTTCACGATATTGAACGACAAAAAAATGGTTGAAAAACTTTTTAACGAAATCGCTCCGCAGTACAAAGAACGTAACGGCGGATACACCAGAATCTACAAACTCGGAAGACGCGCGGGCGACGCAGCGGAAATGGCTTTGCTCGAACTCGTTAAATAATTTAACATAAATATTATATTTTTGTTATATACTATCAGGGGCAGGCTTTAAAAGCGTGCCCCTGATTGGTTTAATAAACAGGGAATAGATAATAGAGAACGGATATGGACTTTTTTAACATAAATAATATTGCCTCGATTTGTTCAGCGTTATTTTCAAATGTCAAAAATACTTCGCTATTCACTATTCGCTGTTCTTTATACTCTAAAAAAAATTATGATCGAATTTAAAAACGTCAGTTTCAGATATTCCAACGAAGAAGGGGCGCCTTATGCGCTTACGGATATAAGCTTAAATATCGCGCGCGGCGAGCTCGCCGTGGTGGTCGGCGCCAACGGATCCGGCAAATCCACCATGGCGAGGCTTTTAAATTGCCTGCTGGCGCCTACGGCCGGAAAAGTTTTTATAGACGGCATGGATACTTCCGTGGATGAAAACCTCTGGAAGATACGCAAAAAAGTAGGGTTCGTCTTTCAGAACCCGGAAAACCAGATCGTGGGAACGGTCGTGGAAAGCGACGTCGCGTTCGCGCCTGAAAACCTCGGTCTTCCCGAGGCTGAAATAGAAGAGCGCGTTTCGTACGCTCTCGGCGCCGTGGGCCTTATCGAGCGCAGGGAGTTCATGACGGCTCATCTTTCCGGCGGGCAGAAGCAGCGCCTGGCGATAGCCGGAGTGCTGGCTATGAAGCCCGACATTCTCGTGCTGGACGAACCTACCGCCATGCTCGACGCCAGAGGCCGCGACTCTATAATTAAGCTGATGCTCAAGATAAAAAACGAACTCAAAATAACCGTCGTGCTTATAACGCATTTTATGGAAAACGCTCTCATCGGCGACAGGCTTGTTTGTCTCGAAGACGGTTTCGCGCGTTATATAGGGCCGCCTCACGCCTTTTTTATGAAAGGCGGCGATTTTATATCTAAATTTAACTTAAAACAGCCTTTCGCCTACGAACTTTTAAATATTCTCGGCGAAAAGGGAATCCGTTTCGGAGAGCGTGACTATATCCGCGCTTCCGACGCTTCCGCGCTCGGCGGAATAATAATGGAGGCCGTTAAAAATGTCCGCTAAAGAGGTTCTTATAAGCCTTAAAAACGTCGGATTCACTTATAACAGGGGGCTTCCGACCGAATGCGCGGCGCTTTTCGACGTAAGCATGGATATCGTCCGCGGCGAGATAATAAGCCTTATAGGACATACCGGGTCCGGTAAATCCACCCTGATACAACTTTTAAATTCCCAGCAGGCCCCGGACCGCGGCCAAATCAGCTGGCATATTGACGGCGTTTGCGACGAAAAAGGCGCGCCCGTGAGGCGCCGTGTGTGCGCGGCCGTGGGACTGGTTTTCCAGTATCCCGAAGACCAGGTTTTCGAGGAGACCGTTTATGAGGACATAGCTTTCGGGCCGCGCCGGCTCGGGAAAACGCCGGAGGAAACCGAAAAAATAGTTTTCAGGACCGCGGAGCTGATGGGCCTCGATAAACAAATACTTTATAAAACGCCTTTCGAACTTTCGGGCGGCACCCTTCGTAAAGTGGCCATAGCCGGAGTTCTTGCCATGGAACCACGCGTGCTGGTCCTGGACGAGCCGATGGCCGGACTCGATCCGAAGTCCTGCGACGGGCTGGCCTCGCTTCTGCTGGGGCTTCGCGAATGCCTGGAGCTGTCGATAGTCATGGTGTCGCATAACCTGGAATACGCCGCGGCGCTTTCGGATAAAATTTACTGCATGAACGGAGGCCGGATAGTTTTAAGCGGTTCCGCGCGCGAGGTCTTTTCCGATAAGGCGAAACTCGACGAATACGGCATAGGCGTTCTGCCGGCGGCGGCGGTTGCGGCCGAACTTTCCGCGTCGGGCCTGAAAATCGAAAAAACGCCGCTGACGGCCGAAGAGCTGGCCGGGGAGATTTTAAAAAATTATGGTAAATGATATCATTTTAGGCCAGTATATGCCCACCGGATCGCTGGTTCACAGGGCCTCTCCGAAAATAAAGATAATTTCGCTTTTTCTGCTCACTTTTTCGATTTTTCTTATAAAGGACAGCTACCTTTATTTTTATTTTCTGGCGGCTAGCGTTTTTATACTTAAAATAGCCGGCCTTAAAACGTCCTATCTGCTCAAGGGTCTCAAACCGCTCATTTTCGTATTCGTGCTTACCTTTTTCCTTAACATCATGTTCAGCGAGGGAGACAAGATTCTATGGGAATGGGGCCTGGTGAAGATAACCGAGGAAGGCCTTATCTACAGCTTTAAATTTTTCATGAAAGTGACGCTGCTGGTCATTTACGCCACGCTTTTAACGCTTACCACTTCGCCGGTCGAGCTTTCCGACGGCATGGAAGACTGCCTCAAACCGCTCAAGTACGTAAAATTTCCGGTGCACGAGTTTTCGCTTATGATGACCATCGCGCTTCGGTTTATACCCACTCTGGTTATGGAAATCGATAAGATAAAAAGGGCGCAGGAAGCCCGGGGGGCTAATTTCAGCGAAGGGAACCTTATGGGCCGCGTCAAAAATTTCATCCCCATTCTTATCCCGCTTTTTATAACTTCGTTCAAGCGTGCGGACGAACTCGCTATCGCTATGGAAAGCCGTTGCTATATGGGCGGAGAGGGCAGAAGCAGATACCGGCGGAAAAAGGACGGCTTTTCGGATTACGTAATGCTCGTTATGGTGCTTTCGGTTATTTTTCCCGCGCTGGTGAATTTTTTTAATTCCCTTAACAAATAAACTCTAAAAAGCAAAACTTTTAAAGTTTATGTTTGACATATGATATAATATATGATATAATTTTTTAAAATATTCAGCCGTG
>JAKPTH010000326.1 GCA_029571125.1 bacterium | reverse complement strand
AATTTAATTTTAAATATTTGTCAACATTTTTTTATTAAAACTTAATTTTTATAAAATATAAGGACTTTGCTTTTTTGATAAGGGAAGGCGAGGTGCCAAAAGGCCCCTCCCTTCCCTTAAAATCCCTTCCAACCCCTGATTCGCCTGACGCTTTATGTTTGTGAAGTGCTGGCTTTTTTGCCGGAACTTTAATCCAGTTATGCTCTTTCCTTATATTTTTTCTGATTTTCTTTATTTTTTCTTAACTGCCATAATTTCTTTTTCTATTTCTGTTTTTTTTGCAGACGCGCGCTTACGCGCGCGTCTGCGCAGCATTAATGGCTTGATAGTAAGTCAGCATAAAGTTTTATTATTAATTCTAAGGCTCATCAACCTATTTTAAATTGTTTTTAAGCGTGTAGCAGGGGCCAGACAAAATTTTTGAGGGCCGCCTCCTTGCCATCCATGTCTGTCGGGCAAGATGCTGATCTGAAACCCATGGATGGGCGAGAAGATCGGGGCACGGACGCCCTAATGCCGCACGCGCCACGGACGGCATCGGCGTGCGGCAGCTGAGCACGAGCGGCAAAAATCCCGGAGGGATTTTTGAACGAGTCCCCGAAAAAATTTGTCTGGCACCCTGCCCACAACTACCCGCTTAATATGCATGGGTATGTCAGCATCAAGTTTTATTATTATCACTAAGGCTAATCAACTTGTTTTTAAGTTATTTTAAGCGACTAGCAGGGGCCAGACAAAATTTTTGAGTGCCGCCTCCTTGCCATCCATGGTATCGGCGGCACTAAGACATCCATGTCTGTCGGGCAAGAAGCTAATCTGAAGCTATGGATGGGCGAGAAGATCGGGGCATGGACGCCCCAATGCCGCACGCGCCAAGGACGGCGCCCGAGCACGAGCGGCGGAAAAATTTGTCTGCACCGGCCCAAAACTGCCCGCTTAAAAGAAAAAAAGAGTTTTTATTTTGATCGATTTTTATCTTTTTCCTTTAATGTCTTATAATAACAAAATGAAACCAGAGATATTATTACCGTCCAGGAAGTTGCCATAAATACCCATCCCATCGTAGTCAATTGATTCCTCCATATTATTCAAAAATTTTTAAATTAAGTTTAACTTTTTTATCATTATAGCAAAATTTTAAATTCTAAACAAATATAATTTAATAAAATTTAATTATTTTTATATTTATCTTAACAAAATTTAAATGATTTTTCATTGATTTATTCAATAAAAAAAAGTATAATTAGAATAATTTAATTTTAAATTAATTTTTTGTGGAGATAATAAAATTGAAAATAGGTTATTCGCTGAAAAAGCTCAGATTAAAGCACAAATACACTCTTAAAGACGTGGCCCAGAAGTTAAGCATCACGCCAAGCCTTCTTTCGCAAATAGAAAACGGAAAATTATCGCCTTCTCTCAAATCGCTTGAAGCGCTGCTTGGACTTTACGCCATAAATTTATCAGAATTTTTCAGGCAGGTTGAACAAAAAGATTATATAGTGACCAGAAAAAATGAAGCCGAAAATATAATAGCAAAAAGCGGAAGCGTAATAACGCTTCTCGCTTCGAAACTTGAAAATAACGTTTTAGAAACTTATTCGGTCGAACTTAAACCCGAAACGAGCCTTCAAATTAAACAGCTCGACGAGAAAATTAACGGCGAACGCTTTATCTATGTACAATCAGGCTTGCTGGACATCGTTATAGATAAAAACGTAAATATAACGCTAAACCCTGAAGACAGCATCAATTTTAAATCCCACGTCCCATGCGAAGTCGTAAATAAATCGCAAGAAGATATCCGTTTTATAATCTCCGGCTTTATTCCTCTTTTATAAATACTTAAAAACCGTTCATCTATAGTTTTTATATTATTCAGCTTTTTTAGCAGCCGCAACCATTTCAAATTCTTCTTCGGCTATTTCGTTAGCGGCGTCGCTGACGTTTTTCGGCGGCGTTTCATCTTTTTCGATATTTCCATCCCATAGATATTTTTTCGTTTCAGCCACTATAACTCCGTTTAAAGCCAGAAGCGTCACAAGATTGGGTATGGCCATAAGCGCGTTCATCATATCCGCGAAATCCCACACCAGAGGAAGCGAAATAATTGAACCGACCATAACCGCGCCTACCCAGAGCCAGCGGTAAGGCGCTATCGCTTTTTTTCCAAAAAGATATTCGACGGCGCGTTCGCCATAATAAGACCAGCCCAGTATAGTGGAAAATACGAAAGTCAAAAGGCCAATCGTCAAAACAGCCGCGCCTACATAAGGTATCTGGGCGAAAGCGGCCTTCGTAAGCGCCGCGCCTTTAAGCTGCGAAAGGCCCGCCGGGTCCTTCATGATGCTTGTAATTATAACAAGGCCGGTCATCGCGCAAACTACGACTGTATCCCAGAAAGTGCCCGTAGATGAAACAAGCGCCTGCCTGACCGGATTTTTAGTTTGAGCGGCTGCTGCGACGATAGGGGCCGATCCAAGCCCGGATTCATTTGAAAAAAGGCCTCGTGCCACGCCGAAACGTGCCGCCATCAATACCGACGCGCCTATAAAACCGCCGCCGGCGGCCTGGGCCGTAAATGCCGATTTACAAATCAGGATTATCGCAGGAACTATAAATGAAAAATTCATGACCAGTATAATAATACAGCCTATGACATAAAATATAGCCATGAAAGGAACCAAAAATTCGCACACCTTCGCTATCGAAGTGATGCCGCCTAAAATGACGAAAGCCGTTATTATAGTCATTACAAGCCCCGAAATATAAGGGCTTATCTGAAAAGATTCGTTTAAAAGGGTTGAAATGGAATTAGCCTGGACCATATTGCCTATTCCGAATGCCGCAATTGCCGTGAATACGCAAAAAAGAACGGCGAGCCATTTCATGCCGAGGCCTTTTTCAAGCGCATACATGGGGCCGCCGAGCATCTTGCCGTCGGAGGTTTTAACCCTGTATTTAACAGAAAGAAGCGCTTCCGAATATTTAGTGGCAATGCCGAAAACGCCGGTAAGCCACATCCATAAAACCGCGCCCGGACCTCCTAAAGCTACCGCGGTGGCGACGCCCACAATGTTTCCGGTGCCGATAGTAGCCGCTAAAGCGGTCATGAGCGCGCCGAACTGGCTGACGTCGCCGGTTCCCTCTTTTTTTCTGCAAAGCGATATCTTAATAGCCTGAGGCGTATATTTTTGTATAAAACCAAGCCTGTAAGTCAAAAAAAGGTGAGTGCCGAAAAGCATTATAAGCATCGGCGGTCCCCACAAATATCCGTTCATGAAGTTAATAAATTCGTGCAGAGCCGTTAAGATTTGTTCCAAAGTAAATCCCCCTTGCAGTTAAATAAAATAAATTTCTAAGCAATTTATCGGATTTAAAATTCAATAGTTTAGCAAAGTATTTTTAATCAACTATCTAAAAATATGGATATCATAAACTTATTAGGTATTTTATATACCTAACATATACCCTATTAATCAGTATAATTAAAAAGTATATATTCTTGATTTTGTTTGTCACGATTGTTATAATTAAGTTGTAAATTAAAATCCGCAAAACAAAAGAAAGGATAACCGCCTATGGATGAAGATATACTTAGAGAGTTTCTGATAGAAACCTATGAAAATCTAAACAAGCTCGACGACGATCTTCTCGCGCTCGAAAAAGACCCCGGTTCTAAAAGCGTTCTCGATAATATTTTCAGGACCTTTCACAGCTGCAAAGGCGCCTGCGGTTTTCTCGGACTTAAAAAACTTGAATCCATAACGCATTCCGGCGAAAATCTCCTCGGAGCGCTTCGAGACAATAAGATTAAAATGGATTCTAGAATCACCGACGCTCTTTTATTAGCGGTCGATTCCATAAAAAAAATACTGGCGGCCATCGAATCTGAAAGAACGGAAGGCAGCTCAGATTACAGCGGAATAATCGATTCCTTAAACGCGCTTAATTCGCCCGTTATGAACAACGTTCAAAAAGAAATTTCAGTTAAACCTTCCGCGGCAAATTTCTCAAATATCAATACAGAAAAAGTTAAATCAGAACATAAACAGGAACCTAAAGATTTATCTGATGAAGTAAATAATTTGAATATAAAAGAGCAGGAAATTTTCGCAAATATCATCGATGAAATAATGAACAATAAAAATACGCTCATGCCCGAAGACATTGAAGCCGCATTAATAGAGTCTAAAACGCGGGCGGCCGGATCAAATAAAAAAATAGAAACCGGGCCTGTTTCTACTGATAATACTCTTTCAGACATCGTTAATAGCGACATAAAAGCCAATTCCTCCCAGCAGGAAGCGGTCTGTGACGCCCAAAAAAATCAAAGCGTTCTAGATTCCAGCATCAGAGTGAACATAGACCTTCTCGATAAACTAATGAATCTTGTAGGAGAGCTTGTCCTTGCACGAAACCAGTTTCTGCAGATTGTATCGTCAAGCGAAGACGCTAATTTCATAGGAATATCACAGCGCTTAAACCTTATAACCTCCGAATTGCAGGAAGGTATCATGAAAACCAGGATGCAGCCTATAAATAACATATGGCGGACATTTCCCAGAGTCGTAAGAGAAATTTCCGCTTCGCTTAATAAAAAAGTGCGCATGGAAATGAACGGAAAGGAAACAGAGCTCGATAAGACCGTTATTGAAGCCATAAAAGATCCTCTCACGCATATAATTAGAAATTCAATCGATCACGGAATCGAGGAACCTGAAATAAGAAAGAAAAAAAATAAAGACGTAGAGGGCGTTTTAGCGCTCAGGGCGTTTCATGAAGACGGGCAGGTAAATATAGAGATATCCGACGACGGCGCCGGAATCGATATAAACGCCGTAAAACAAAAAGCTTTGCAACGGGAGCTTATATCGGCATCGCAGGCTGCGGTAATGAGCGATAAAGACTTGTTGAATTTAATTTTCCTGCCTGGATTTTCGACCGCAAAAAAAGTCACTAACATTTCCGGCCGCGGAGTAGGAATGGATGTAGTGCGTAAAAATATCGAAAAAATCGGGGGAACCGTAGATCTTGAAAACAAGCCGGACGGCGGAACAATCGTTAAAATTAAAATACCGCTTACGCTGGCCATAATTCCGGCTCTAATAGTAACGTGCGGCAAAGACAGCTACGCCATAGCTCAGGTAAACCTTCTTGAAATAGTGCGGTTAAAAAGCTTCGAAGCCAGAAAGAAAATAGAGGAAATTTACGGTTCGCCGGTTTATAGGCTCAGAGGTAAACTTTTACCGCTGGTTTACCTTAATAAAGAGCTCAAAACCGAATCCGGCTGCTGTCATTGCGATATTAACAGCGCCGAAGATTATAACGTGAATATTATAGTTCTTCAAGCCGCCAACAGGCAGTTCGGGCTTATAGTAGACGCCATTAACGATACCGAAGAAATAGTGGTCAAGCCGCTCGATAAATTATTGAAAAACATACCGGTATTCGCCGGAGCGACCATAAGAGGCGATGGAAAGGTGGCTCTTATAATAGATGTTCTCGGACTCGCAAAATCTTCGGGAGTCATATCTACAATAAATGATAAGCTAATTTATGAAAAAAATTTCTCCATAGCAAAACATAACAGCGAAACGAAAAGATTGCTGCTATTTAAAAATTATGACGGCGGAAGGATGGGTATTTTACTGTCAAAAGTATCCAGACTTGAAGATCTTCCGGCATCGAACATTGAAAAGTCCGGCGGATTGGACGTGGTGCAATACAGAAATCAGATAATGCCGCTTATTAATTTGTCTAACATCCTTCCTGAAAGGCGCTCGGATGAAAGAAAACATGAAGGCTCTTCATATAAAGACAACATACAACTGGTCGTTTATTCGGATGAAGAAAAAAGCTACGGTATTGTCGTAGAATCGATTATTGACATAATTGAAGCGCAGCTCGAACTTCAAAACGCCACCGCGCGCGAAGGCACTTTCGGTTCCTGCGTAATATTAAATAAAGTAACCGAGATATTGGATATGGACAGCATAATTAAAAAATTTGAAACGATGATTATGAATTCAAGTAAATAAAACCGCAATTTAAAGGTTGATTATTAAAATCATGCATCGGAGGAAAAATTGGAAATTAACGTTCTGGAAAAGCAATACTGCACCTTTTACCTTTGCGACCTTTTTCTTGGAATTGAAGTCACCAGGGTTCAGGAAGTTTTAAAATACAACGAAATAACCAGCGTACCGCTTGCGCCAAAGGTAATCTGCGGACTCACCAATCTGCGAGGCCAGATAGTCACCGCAATAGATCTAAGAAGGCGCCTGGAACTTCCGGAAAGGCCCGCGGAAGATAATTATATGAACATAATAATTAAAAACGAAGAAAGCGTTTACAGCTTTCTGGTTGATAAAATAGGCGACGTTATCGAAATAAGCGAAAAAAACTTCGAACCTGCGCCTGAAACTTTAAAAGGCGTTGCCCGCGAACTTATAAAAGGAGCTTATAAACTGAAAGAAAGCCTTTTACTTATACTCGACACTCATCAGGTATTAAATTTAATATAAATAAATTTTAAAATTAACGGAGGTAATTATAATATGGTAATTTTTTCACCAGGCGTTAAATTAATGAACCGTTTGAAATACACATATAAGTTTTTACTGGTGGCGGTCATTATAATTTTTTCATTCAGCGTCTTTCTTCATTCTATTGTATCTAACTTGAATTCAAGCATCGAATTTTCTCAAAAAGAAAAGTACGGCACGCAGTATTTAAAACCTCTCGTGAATTTTCTTGAAGAAGTCCAATCTCACAGGGCTTTTATAAATAAATATCTCAACGGCGAATTAAGCGTTAAAGAAAATATTTCTGCAGCTCAGTCTAAAATAGACAATATTAGAGCTTTAATAGACGAAATAGACTTAAAGCTGAACGCCGAGCTTAAATCCAGCGCTAAGTGGGGCGCAATAAAAGAAAAATGGGAGGCTTTGAAAAAATCGGCAATATCATGCAGTGTGGCTGATAATCTTTTAAAACACGAGGCTTTTATAAACGAAATATTGACTATAATAATAGACCTGGCCGATTCGTCAAATCTCACTCTCGATCCGGATGTAGATTCATATTATTTAATGGATTCCACATGCACAAAAATTCCGTCGCTTTCGGAAAATATAGCTCAATTAAGAAGTATTTGCGTTAATATAGGATTGATGAAAAATATGTCGGCCGAGGAAAAAACTAATATAGTGGTAATACTCGGGCTTCTTAAATCGAACCTCGGCGGCGTTTCGCTAAATATGAAAAGGGCTTTCGATTACAATGCTTCAGTAAAATCATCCATAGAAGGCAATCTTGATTCATGCGTCAAAAGCGCCGAATTATTCATAAACGAAGTGAACAATAAAATAATAAACGCTAAAGAACTTTCTTTCGACACGTCCGCTTTTTATGAAACCGGTTCAAAAGCTATAGCGGCATGTTTTAAACTTCATGCAGAACAAGCCGCCATGCTCGACAAGCTTATCGACATAAGAGTAAGCGGATATTCCGATAAAAAAAATAAAATAGTCGCTTTCACCATTATAATTTTTCTAATTTTAATGTACCTTTTCGCTTCTTTTTATTATTCGACCGCGCCCGTTCTTAATTTACTATCTGACATAGCCGTAAAAATATCAAACGGCGATATAGACCAAAAAATAAATTATGATTCCAACGACGAAATGGGAAGTTTATCGAATTCTTTTCGCGCCATGATAGATTATATTAAAATAACAGCCACTGCGGCTGAAAATATAGCAAGCGGACGCCTCGAAATAGAAATATTGCCGCGTTCCGAAAAAGACATGCTCTCAAAAAACTTCATCAGCGTTAAAAACGCTATAAAAGGCCTCATAAACGAAACAGATAAAATAACCATGGCCGTAGTTTCGGGCGATATCAAAATACGCGCGGACCACAGCCATTTTGACGGCGCATATAAAGCGCTTTGCGAAAATCTCAACCGCGTCCTTGAAATATTATCAAGCACCATCAATAAAATTGCCCAATACACTACCATGCTCGCAAGCTCTTCGGAAGAACTTACCGCCGTCAGCAAGCAGATGACCGACAATGCCGCGAGCACATCGTTAAAAGCTTCTAACGTATCACAAACGGCAGAACAGTCTCAAAAATCGATTCAGATGGTCGCGGCCGGAACTCAGGAAATGGGCTCCAGCATAAAAGAAATAGCCAGAAACACCAACGAAGCCTTTAAAATGGCTTCCACGGCGGTAAGCGTAGCAAAAACGACGAACGACACGGTGATGAAGTTAGGTGAAAGCAGCGTTGGAATAGGAAAAGTAATCAAAGTAATCAACTCCATAGCGGAACAGACCAATCTTCTGGCTTTAAACGCTACAATAGAAGCCGCTCGCGCGGGAGAAGCCGGAAAAGGGTTCGCCGTGGTCGCAAACGAAGTCAAAGAACTGGCCAAAGAAACGGCTAAGGCCACTGAGGATATAAGCAGAAAAATAGAAGCTATTCAGCAGGACACTAAAAATTCCGTCGAAGCCATCGGGCAGATAACATCGATTATCAACCAGATAAATGATTTTCAAAACACAATCGCAAGTGCCGTTGAAGAACAGACTGCCACTACAAACGAAATCAACCATAACGTAAACGATATAGCCAACGGCAGCTCTGATATAGCAAAAACCATAGACGGAGTGGCCGGCGCGGCTAAATCCACGGAAGCCGGGTCGAAGGACACTCTGCAGGCCGCGCGCGATCTGGCAAGAATGGCTTCAGAACTTCAATCGCTGGTTAATCAGTTCAAATTGTAATAAAATTTTTATCAACTTTTATAAAATCAGCAATTAAATTGATATATATATAAAGTTTTCAAGAGGTTAATAAATGCCGCCAACAAAAGTTTTAATAGTCGATAGTTCAGTCGTGAACAGAAGAATATTGATTAATATGCTCGAAACGGACAAAGATATTCAAATCTCCGGCTTCGCCGCAGATGCGGCAATAGGCTTAACTAAACTGGCTTTGAGCGTTCCGGACGTAGTTCTTGTGGATATAAAAATATCGGATATGAGCGGAATCGAAATGCTGAAAAAAATAAAGCAAGCTAATCCCAAAGTATCTGTAATAATGCTTAATAACCGGGACGAAAACAATGAAAAGCTAATAATAGAAGCTCTCAATAACGGCGCGGACGATTACGCCACCAAGCCGTCAAGCACCCTCGATACCGAGCATGCCTCAAAATTCATTATGGAAGAATTAATTCCTAAAATAAAATGCTATCACTCAAATAATAATAATATAAAATTCGACGCTTTAGCCGGCTCCACAAAAAACGATTTTATTAAAACCGAGCGCAAAACTAAAACGCCGCGCGTAGATATTATCGCCGTCGGAGCTTCTACCGGCGGCCCGAAAGCGCTGGAAATTTTTTTGCGAGGTTTTAACGGCGCAATAGACGTGCCTATTTTAATAGTACAGCATATGCCGCCTAAATTCACAAAACATCTCGCCGACCGGCTTTCTTTTGAAACCAAAATCAACGTAAAAGAAGGCTCGGCCGGTTCGCTTATCGAAAAAGGAAAAGCTCTTATAGCGCCGGGCGATTACCACATGACGGTAAAACGTGAAGCCGCCACTTTTAAAGTGGACCTCAATCAGGGGCCCCTTGAAAATTCATGCCGGCCGGCCGTGGACGTATTATTTAGAACGGCCGCCGACATATACGGCGAAAACGTTCTTTCAGTAATTTTAACGGGCATGGGCCAGGACGGACTTATAGGTTGCAATCAAATAAAACGCGCAGGCGGCCAGGTTATCGCTCAGGATAAAAATACCAGCGTTGTCTGGGGAATGCCCGGCGCCGTGGTCAATAACGGACTTGCCGACAAAGTTCTTCCTCTTGAAGAAATCGCAAGTGAAGTTATGAACAGGATAAGAATAGGGAACAGTCAATAAATAAAGGTAAGTACTTAAATATTTTACTTGAAAGGAAAATATCCCAAAAATTATGAACACTAATCTTAATATAATTTGCGAAGACTTTTCATATATAAAAGGATTCTTAAAAAACGAAGCGGGTATAGTAATAGACGAAGACAAGCTATATCTCGTGGAGTCAAGGTTGTCGCCAATTTTAAAAAACGAGGGATTGCAGTCGTTTAAAGAATTGGTAATCAAGCTTCGTCTGGAAAGATTTGGAGATTTTCACCAAAAAGTAATAGAAGCCATGACTACAAACGAAACCTCATTCTTCAGAGATTTTCATCCTTTTGAAGCTTTTAAAAATATAATAACAAATGAAATTTTAAACGAAAAAAATTTTGAACGCAGTTTTAAGGTATGGAGCGCCGCCTGCTCGACAGGCCAGGAAGCATATAGCATTGCCATTATACTAAATGAAATGAAAGAAATATTTAAACAGTGGGAAATTAAAATCACCGCCAGCGACATATCTAAAGAAATGATAGACAGGGCTTCCAGAGGCATTTACAATCAACTTGAAGTCAACCGGGGGCTCAATGATTATTACTTAAATAAATATTTTAAATTTAATAATCACGGCTGGGCTGTCAATGAAAATTTAAACAGCATGGTCCAATTCACCCGCATTAACCTCGTTGGATACTGGCCGGAAATGCCCGTACAGGATATAATATTTTTAAGGCACGTACTGATTTATTTCGATATCCCTACAAGACGGGAAATTCTCAATAAAATAAAAAAAGTCCTTAAACCGGGCGGTTACCTTATACTTGGCGTAGGTGAAACGACTAATAATATAGACGATTCTTTCGATGGCGTTCACATAGGAAAAACTATATGTTATAAACTAAAAAAATAGCTATTAATTATCTTTAAGCGCTCCGCGTTCATAATTATGAAGGTAGGACGTTAAATTCACTTCGGCGTTAGTTAAATTAAGCTTTTTACGTATATTTTTTCTGTGGGTTTCAACCGTCCTGACTGAAGTTTTTAAAATTTCAGATATTTCCTTGCTTGAAAAACCGTTTTTTATAAGGTTGCAAATTTCAACTTCTTTCATGGTCAGTTTTATATTTATATCTGTGATCTTACTTCCAAAAGAAGAATAAATTTCCAGTATGGTTTTTTCAAGTATTTCAGAATATTTTTTTTGCATATCGTCAGAGGCGAGTGACTTGATACGGCTTATTACTGGAACTACAAGCTTTTCAATATTGACCGATATATTTTTTTTGATGCGGTTTTTCTCGAATTCAATCTGATCGATAAGCTCTTTCAGGGCCATATTTTTCTGCTCCAGCACAATATTTTGTTCATGAAGCATTGCCTGGGATTCTTTAAGGCGTTCCTCCATTTTTTTACTATGAGTTATATCACGGTTACTCGCCCGTCTGCCCAGAGCGGAGCGGTCCGTTCCATAAACTGGTTGGCTTATATGGCCTATCCACCTTATATTTCCATCATGGCGGATAATTCGAAATTCAATACTTATTACCTTTTTTTGTTCCGATAATTTTTTTATTTCATTTATTACCCTAGTTTTATCATCCGGATGGATAATTTCCTCGAACAAACCTGCATCATTAATAAAATCAGCCGGCTTATAACCGGTTATCCTTTCACACGAAGGCGATACATAAAGCATACGGCCTTCAGGAGATATCCAGAACTCCCAGTCATATGTAAAATCAGCTACAGTCCTGTATCTTATTTCGCTTTTTATCAATTCTTCTTCGATTTTTTTTCTTCCGGTAATTTCGCGGTTACTCGCTCTTCTTCCCATAGGAGTTTTATCATTTCCATATACCGGCTGACTGATATGGCCTATCCAGCTTATATTTCCATCTGACCGGATTATTCTGAAATCAAGATTTATAATTTTTTTTTGCTTTGAATTTTTTTTAATATGGGTTATTACCCGCTCTTTGTCGTCAGGATGTATAATTTTTTCGAATAAACCTGCGTCATTAATAAAATCAGCCGGTTTATAACCGGTTATCCTTTCACACGAAGGCGATACATAAAGCATACGGCCTTCAGGAGATATCCAGAACTCCCAGTCATATGTAAAATCGGCTACAATCCTATAGCGCTCTTCGCTTTTTCTAAGCTTACGCTCATATATTCTATTTTTACATACCGTTTCTTTACGCATAAAAGTATATCCTTACAGCTTGCGCTACATTTTTACAAAATTTACGTTTTTAGCTTCGCGGCTTACTCCCCTGGAATATTTCACGGCCGGCCGGCCGAAAAGCATAAAATAACCCACGACGCTTTCATCGTCTATGCCTAGAATTTTTTTCATATCGGGAACTATATCGCATATAAGCCACTTGGCCATTCCGCACCATAATGTGCCGATGCCCATGCTCTGCGCATAAAGCTCAAAATAAGAAAGGGCTATGATGCAATCCGTTTCAGGCGTGGGGCAGTCTTTTGGAGCGAAAGCCGTTATCATGTGGGGCGCGTTTCTAAATATCACGTCTATCTTTTTTTCTTCCCATTTTTTAGCAAAATCGGCAAAAAATGCTAGATGCTCGGGTATTTTTCCGTTTTTTACGGCTTCGGAAAGTTTTTTCATCGTTTCAGTTTTAAATTTAAGCATGGTCTCGCGATCGTCTATAACGCTGAACTTAACCGCGCGGCTGTTAACTCCGGTAGGCGCATTAGCGGAGGCCGAAAGCATTTTTTTTATAACTTCCGAATCGACGTTTTCATCGAGATAACTTCTATAAGAACGCCTGCAACGGATAAACGCGTCCATTTTTTCGGTTTCTATCAACGCGTTTTTCGCGCTTACGCACTTTTGAGGGTCCACGCCGTCAATAGATAAAGCGGCCGAAGGGCATACCGCCAGGCAGTGCTGGCATAATAAACATGATTCTTCTTTATCGGCAGGTATAAATGGAATTTTCGAATCGGACAGCTTAATTATTCTTCCAGGACAGTCGTTTACACATTTCGCGCATTTTATGCATTTTTTTTCGTCGATCTTGAAATTTAACATTTAAAAATCCTTTCTTTTAAAGATTTTTACTAATATGCAATACAAAATTATACCATAGCCGAGTTATATTGTCAAAAATTATAAAACTATGCCAATATTAAAAAGGTAAATTTATTTACTTTTTTTATCTTTGTTATGCGGCTTACTTGACATTTTTTAATAATTGTGTTAAAATTATTAAAAGAATCCTGAAAGTATTATATCTTCAAAACTCACTATTCTTGTTATTTTTAATCTTCAATATATTATATCTTTGTTTTTTGTAAATGTAATTTTAATTACATTTTTTTTATTATCAAAAACTTTAATTTAGTTATTTTTTTAACTATTTAGTTATAGTTCGAATTAAAATTATAAATTAATTAGACGATAATTATAGTATTATTGTTAACTTACTTTAAAATAAAATTTAAAAAGCTTAATGTCATAATTTCAGCCGGCAAAAGGATTAATGAGCATTATGAGTATTACTAAAGAAAAAAGGCAAAAGCTTATACTTCTCGTAGAAGACAATTCTACCACGGCGTTTATTGAAACGGCGCTTCTCGAAAAAAACGGCTTCAAGGTAATTTGCGCTAACACCGGCGAAGCGGCCGTAGAATTCGTATTAAGGTCTCCCGATATTAATCTGGTTCTCATGGATATAAATCTTGGCGACGGCATGGACGGCATAGACGCGGCAAAAATAATATTAAAAACCCGCGACATTCCGTTAATCTTTTTATCATCCCACACTGAAACGGAAATTATTGAAAAAACAGAAGGCATAACTTCATACGGGTATGTCGTTAAGAATTTTGTCGACGCGCTTCTTATAGCCAGCATTAAAATGGCGTTCAGGCTTTTTGACGCGCATATGAAAGAAAAAGAATATCAGGCATTCAGAAGCAGAATTTTTGAAAATTCCACTCTTCCAATAGTAGTCATGGAAACTGAAAAATACCGTTTTATAGACT
This sequence comes from bacterium, assembly GCA_029571125.1. Classification (GTDB taxonomy): domain Bacteria; phylum Muiribacteriota; class UBA9980; order UBA9980; family UBA9980; genus UBA9980. The sequence continues at coordinate 1,914 of JAKPTH010000326.1, read as the reverse complement.
GCAATCCGGCCGCCGCGACAGCTTACGGATATTCAAGCGTCGAAGAAACTCTCGGCAAAACGCCTTTTGACGTATCCGCCCCCGTGCAATACGACAAGGAGCCGTCGTCCGACAAGGCCGTCAAATTTATAAAATCAGCCATGGCTGAAGGATGCACCGTTTTTGAGTGGCTCCACAAGCGTCCCGACGGAACCATGTGGGACGCGGAAGTTCATCTAACGCATTTTCGTTCCGAAGAAAAAGACTATCTGCAATTCACTTTAATAGACATAACCAGCCGCAAACGCATCGAAGAGGAACTTAAAAAAAAGATAAATCCTTATTTTAACGAAACCAGCCATATCAAAAAATCTTTATTGCTTATTTAATTTTAAATTCATTTTTTAATTCGGCTGATTTAAAAGCGCTATATTAGCGTCTTTAAGTCTTGCCGCTATTTCTATTTTCTGAGGGCATTTAGCAATGCATTCTCCGCAGTTATTGCAAGCCGAAGCTCTTTTCTGCGGCTGCATGAACACGTTATAGCTAAGCCTGGCGGAATTAAGGTTAGCGTACATATATAGCGAATTATAAAGCTGAAAATTATAAGGTATATCCACGCCGGACTTGCAAGGCAGGCAATATCCGCAATTCGTGCACGGCACTTTTATCAATTTTAAAAATTCCTCGCGGGCTTTTTCCACCGCATGCCGGTCCGCGGCGCTAAAAAAACCGCCGTTTTTCATTTCGGGCATGGACGCCACCTTGACGTTTTCTTCCAGCTGTTCGATGGAATTCATTCCGCTCAAAACCGTCGAAGCTTCTTTTCTGTCCCACACGAAACGAAGGGCCCATTCGGCCGCGGTGCGGCCGGCCGACCCTGAATTTAGTTCCCTGTAAACGTTTTGCGGCAGTCCGCCCGCCAGGCTTCCGCCACGGAGAGGCTCCATTATAACCACGCCCACTCCTTTTCGGTCCGCATATTCGAGGCCTTTTTTACCGGCCTGGAAATCCTCGTCCATATAATTGTACTGTATCTGGCAAAATTCCCAGTTATAGCCGTCTATTATTTCGACGAAGCTTTCAAAGCGGTCGTGAAATGAAAAGCCTATATGGCCTATACGGCCGTCCGCTTTCGCTTTTTCCATTTTTTTCATTATTTCGAGTTTTTCCGCTTTCCGCCACGCTTCCCTGCCGAGAGCATGCACCAGATAAAAATCTATATGATCGCGGCATAGCTTTTTGAGCTGCTCGCCAAGGTATTTATCGAAATCTTCAGGCCCGCTGCAAAGCCACAGCGGAAGTTTAGTGGCCACTTTCACTCCGGGCGCCCTGCCTCCGCCAAGCGCTCGCCCCACTATAGTTTCGCTTTCGCCGCCGTGGTAAACGTACGCCGTGTCAATATAATTTACGCCAAGGTCAACGCTTTTTCTTATAAGCTTGACGGCAGCTTCTTCGTCGATCTTGCCGTTTTTGACCGGCAGCCGCATAGCTCCGAAACCCAGTATTGATATATCTTCACCCGCGAGTTTTCTATAATTCATAACAGTCTCCTTTAAAACACCCTTTTTAGTAAGGCTTTCAGGCTTTTATTCCGTAAACTTCTATTTTGCTTGTTTTTCCTTTTACGCCTACGCCGCCGACAGGTTCGGCCGTTTTTTTATAATCGCCGGAAATTCGATCGTACACGGCGCCCGATATTAAAATGGGAAATTTATAATCTTTAGTTATGGATTCTATCCTGGAGGCCGTATTGACCGAATCGCCTATGACCGTGAATTCTTTGCGGTTAGCGCTTCCTATCGAGCCCTGCAGGACTTCGCCGTAGTGGATACCAATGCCGATATCGAAGGCGGGACGGGACTCCGATTTCCACTTTTCGTTCAGCGCCGAAAGCGCCTTTCGCATATTGACCGCCGCCCTTACGGCGGCCTC
>JAKPTH010000148.1 GCA_029571125.1 bacterium | reverse complement strand
ATTTTTTGATGTTGGAATTAATATTCCCCATTAACTGGTCGAGAACTTCTACCGCGTTTTCACGCCTGTCGATCTGAAGCTGGGCCACGAAAGCGTTATTATTGTTGTTAGCCCATTCTTCAGCCGCTTCGCGCATGGCGCGCTTGCTTCTCATAAACCAGCTTTTCTGTATTTCGTCTTCTATGAACTGCTTCTTCTCGCGCACCAGCTGAATGAAACGCTGCATCTCCTTGCGCTTTACGTCGCGCTCCTTAATAAGCTGCTCCCTGAACTGCTCGAGCATATTCAAAAGATGCTCCGACGTTTTTACTATGAAACGAACTCCGCGGTCCGCATCGCCCATCGATTCAGTAACGAGACTTACATAATTTTTTACCAGTTCCGTTACCAGCTTGGCTTTTACCTCTTCGACGCTCTTTTTCACTTCTGCGTATGACTTTTCCGCAGTGGTCTGGTCCTGCAGCAATATGTCGCCCATATTATTTACAGTGAGCTCCGTATATTTTGAAGCGACCAGCTTTACCGCTTTATTGACTTCCATGATTTTATCGAGCAACTTTAACTCGCCTTTCATATCCACTTCAAAACCGTTATTTCGGGCGAATAACAAAACGTCGCGCTGCCATGGATTTTCGGTTTTTTCATCCTTGGGGTTCGCATACTCGAGAATGGCGTCCATCAATCCTGATGAAAATTTATTTGAAAATATATCGATTATTTTCTTTACCGGTATGATGCACGAAGATACGCCGATCGTGCTGTAGTTCGTCTTCTTTCCGACAAATTCGCCCGACGGAATGGCTTTAAAGGCGTTAGTGGGAACGTTGGCCAGATAACTTTTCGAATCCTTGGTAAGATCGGTGCCGAACCCATGGAAAACCTGCTCAGAAACAACTTTTTCAATGGTGTGCTGATCCGTTATATCCACTCCCGAAATCAGATAGCAGAAATCATAAGGTTTCATCATACCTATATTTTCAGTTATATGAAAGTCGTCGGAATAACGCGTCGAAAATTTTTCCATATTTTCCATGAAAAGATCTATTTCCTTAAGCGCAGCCGCGCCGTTGGCCTTTATGCGTTCCAACTCGGAATCGGCTATGTCAACCAGCGCGTCCGGCATAAATAAATATCCGTGTATTTCCGGCGAAAGCATAGCCTCGCTCGCCACAAGCTGCCTTATGATGTAAGGAAGATCGGTGACCATGCCGGAACCGGTGCCGCCGCAAACCGAACTCACTATGAAAACATTTACCGGCACGTTATCGCTGGTACGCAAAATTTCGCCTCCGGAAAGAAGACGCTTATCGTTAATGCGCCTGATAGCTTCACGTATTGAATCCAGGACCGCGTTAATATTTGAAAATACCGAAAGCCTGCCGAGCGCCCTTATCTGACGGGCGCCATGAGCAACGGTATCCTGGATTTTATGCGTTGGAAACCATTTTTTGATGTGAGGAAACTGATTGATGTTGCCGAGAACCGAAGCGGTGTCAACGGTCAGTACGACCTTTTCGGTAGTGGTTAAAACGTCTTCGGCTTTCTTGTCTTCAACGTTAGTGTCAGTATCGAAGCTCAAAAAATTGACCATCGGAGGAACTTTTCCGTTGTAATGAGCGCTCTGCATAAATTTTTTCTTTATAAGCTTGAGAGTGCGATATCCAGTTCCGCCTAAACCGACAATTAAAGTGGGTATTAACTGACGCGTCTTTTTAGTAGTCATTTTTGACCGCTCCTTCATCATGGTATATTATAAATATAGCATTTTTTTAAATATTCTGAATTAGATTATAATATTTCTCATAAAATGTCAAGGAATTTTAACTTCCCTCGCTTTCTTTTAATTGCTTTTCATGCTTTAACTTAAACCGCCTAAAATAAAAAAATACACATTTTTATAGTTTATCGCATTTTAAATTTTTCGAATCTTTTTTGATAAGGGAAGGCGAGTGGCCAAAGGCCCCTCCCTTCCCTTAAAATCCCTTCCAACCCCTGATTCGCCTGACGCTTTATGCTTGCAAAGTGCCGGCTTTTTTGCCGGAACTTTAATCCAGTTATGCTCTTTCCTTATGTTTTTTTGTTTATGTTTTTTTTGTTTATGTTTTTTTTGTTTATGTTTTTTTTGTTTATGTTTTTTTGCAGACGCGCGCACGCGCGCGTCTGCGCTGCAATAATGGCTTAATGGTAAGTCAACATAAAGTTTTATTATTAGCAATAAGGCTCATCAACCTATTTTTAAGTTGTTTTTAAGCGTGTAGCAGGGGCCAGACAAAATTTTTGAGGGGCGTTGCGGAGGCTCTGGAGCCCATGGATGGGCGAGAAGAGCCGAGCACGAGCGGCAAAAATCCCGGAGGGATTTTTGAACGAGTCCCC
>JAKPTH010000309.1 GCA_029571125.1 bacterium | reverse complement strand
ATGGATGTTTTCATCTTTCCGACGCTCAAGGAAAGCCTAGGCCTGGTCGGAATCGAAGCTATGGCGTGCGGCGTTCCGGTTATAGGCAGCAGGCTCGGATCGCTCGGCGAATATATCATAGAAGGCAGGACCGGATTTTTTTTCAACCCCGGCGACGCGGAAGACCTCGCTTCTAAAATAAAGTTATATTACGGGCTCGGCCCGGCGCAAAGATCGAAAATGTCAGAAAATGCGATAAAAATGGCGGCCAATTTCGATTCCGCGGCGGCGGCCGGAAAGCTGGCCCAAAAATTTAAAAGTATGTTCGAGGCTGAAACGAATGAAAAACATCCTTAAGAAAATAATCAAAAAGTTATTTATGGCGCTGGATATACTGCTGTTTCCGTTCGTATTCGTTTCCGCGCTCATTCTCGGTTTCGTAAGGCGGTTCGGCGTGGCCGCGTTTCCGGCCTGCAGGGCTGCGCTGCTTAAGGCCGGCGTCATGCCCGTTATAAATCATTATTACGAGCCGCTTTTCGATGCAAAAAACCTCAGAAAGCCGCTCTCGGAAGAACGCCGCCTGCCGGGAATCGACTGGAACATAAAAGAACAGCTTTCGATTTTAAACGGCTTTAAATATGAAAAGGAATTGGAAGGCGTCCCCTTTGAAAGGCGCTCGGAACTTGAATTTTATTTTTCCAACCCGTCGTTCAAAGCCGGCGACGCCGAGTACTGGTACGCTATCATAAGGCATTTCAAGCCTTCGTCCATAGTCGAAATAGGAAGCGGCAATTCAACTAAAATGGCCGTCATGGCCATAAATAAAAACAAGCAAGAAAATCCGGCTTACGAATGCTCGCATATATGCGTCGAGCCTTACGAAATGCCGTGGCTTGAAAAAACCGGGGTCAAAGTTATACGCGAAAAAGCGGAAACCGTGGATATAAATATTTTTCGCCGGCTTAAGGAAAACGATATCCTTTTCATAGATTCTTCCCACATGATAAGGCCGCAGGGCGACGTTTTATTCGAATACCTCGAGCTTCTGCCGGTTTTAAATAAAGGCGTAATAGTGCACATACACGATATCTTTTCGCCCAGGGATTATCCCGAAAGCTGGCTGATAAAAAGCGCGCTATTCTGGAACGAGCAGTATCTTCTGGAAGCTTTTTTAACCATGAACAAGGATTACAGCATAATCGGGTCGCTTAATTACCTTCATCACGGGCATTACGACCTGCTGAAGGAAAAATGCCCGAGACTAACCCGCGATTGCGAGCCGGGATCGTTTTATATAAAAAAAATAAGTTAAGCCTCAGCGGCGGGCGCCGCATTCGTTCATAAACCAGCGCGCATAACTTTCCACGCCGGTTTTAAAATCTATCTCGGGCTTCCAACCCAGTTTCAGCGCGCCGCTTATGTCCGCCCAGTAATAAAAAGGGTCGCCTTTTTTTACCATTCCGTTAAATTTAACGCCGCGGCCGGTTATGCCGTATTTTTCAAGCTCCGCAATAAGAAGCGAGACGCTTTCGCTTATAGTGGTTTTAATTCCCGTTCCGCCGTTGAAGATTTCGTAGCCGCCTTTCGATTCTACGGTTTTTACTATCAGCGATGCGGCGTCGGCGACGTTTATCCAGTCGCGCGTCTCGCCGCCGGTGCCGTAAAAAACGGCGTCTTCGCCGGGAGCGCATCTGACGATTTTTTCGCACGCATCCCACAGGAGCTGTTTTTTTAGGCCGCGGCCGTATATGGAAAAAAACCTTATTATCGAACAGCTTACCGAATAATTTTTGTTGTAAGATTCGCACATAAGCTCTGCGGCGGCTTTATTGTAACCGTACGGCGAAAGCGGGTTGATTTTGCGGCCTTCCATTATCCTTTCGTCTGGACAAACGCCATAAACAGCCGTAGAAGAAGGATAAATGAATTTAGCCGAAGGATTTTCGCGCCTTATATATTCAAGGGCGGCAAGAGTGCTTTCGACCGTTTTTTTATAATCCAGCGAAGGGTGCTCCACCGAATAGGCGACCGAGCTTCCGCCGCCGCAATGAACCAGCGCATAAGCTTCGCCTGCTATATCCAGCGAGCAAAG
>JAKPTH010000296.1 GCA_029571125.1 bacterium | reverse complement strand
AGAGGCAGCAGGGCTTATATTTCATATAATTATCAGGGCGAAAGGTTCGCCGGCGCCATTCAGGTAGTCGATATATCTAATAAAAAAAATCCTTCCGTTTTAAATGAAATCAAATTCAAAGACGCCGACATTAACTGCCTTTTTCTTGACGAACAGGGCAATCAGCTTCTGTTCGGCGCGTCGGTGGACCCGGACGCATGGGGCTTTTCGTCTCCTGCGGCCGTCGGTAAAATCAAGCTTAGCGCTCTGGACGCGAACGAAGTCGCTTCCAGCGTCAAGCCGCTTAAAAGCTACGCCGCTACCGGTATTGCCAAAAAAGGAAACAACTACTACGTCGGGGTGGGAGCGAAAAAAGGCGGAATCGAAGTGCTCGACGAGTCGCTTTATGAAGTGGGATTTATAAATTATCCCGACATCCGCGACGTCACTTCGTATAAAGACGGCCTGGCGGCGCTGGCCGGAAATACCGACAGCGACAGGCAGGCTGGAATTTTAATGTTCAACGACGGTTTTTCATCCGTCACTCCCGTTATCATTCCGGGTTTTTCGTCTAATTATCACAAGGCGAGCATCGGCGTTTATAATTCCGCGGGAAAAATATTCGGCGATGAAGACGCGGTGGCTTTCTTAGGCCTTTCCGACGCGGGAATGAAAGTGCTTAAGCTCAAGGGCGCTTCGGCCGAAACCGTATACGAGCTCGCCAATCCCCAGGGCGTTAATTTCAATACCAACAGCGTTTCCTACGACAACAATTCCGAAACTAACGATAACTCTATGATCAAAGACAACGGTCTTGCTTTCGTTGCTAACGGCGAATACGGATTCAGGGTTTTAAGGCTCAATATCAAATCGCTTGCGACCGATCCGTTCGCCGAAATAGCAGGATTTCACAAACTTGAAGGCTCGCTTTACGACAACAGGATCTTTTCCGTAAACCATGTCGAATATAAGGCGGGATACCTTGTGGCGGCATGCGGCGAAAACGGCGTGAACCTTTACAGCATAGACAAAAAGTAAGGTTTTAAAAGGCCCGGCGAAAAAATCCGGATTTTTGATAATTAAACGGCATAAAAATGAGTTTCAGTCTGCCTGAAACTCATTTTTATTTTGCAAAAATAAATAAAATGTGGTAAAATATCGCGATTAAAAATCCCGGCATACTAAGGAGATAATTTAATGTCAAAATTTTCGCTTATCTATAAATGCAGGCTGATAGAGGCTCTCGGCGAGCTTAAAAGGAGCGGCCTTTTCAACGCGGGCGGCGCTTCTTTAAAAACCGCGCTGATCAATTCTTTCGCTTTAATATACGGCGTGAGAAATATAGATCTTCACAATTTTATGCTCGGCGAAGGCGACTTTCTGGAAACTCCCGCCTATCCTTCGGGGTGCTCGGTAGGCGGCGGAATAACCAGGATCTTTTTCAACCTTAAAGATTATAAAAAGCATAAAAACGAAATTATAGAACATAACCTGAGGCTTATATGGTCGGTTTTCGATATCACCGCCGAGGGCTCCGCGGCGGGTTACGATTCGCACGGAATAACTCTTGCCGCGCTTAATTTAAAGACCGGCGCGGTAGATCTCGTGCGCGAAAAGACTTCCGGCGATATCGACGAGCGCGGTTATATAACTATCAATAACATCCTTAAAAAGTGCCCCGAAATCGAAACGGGCGAGGCGCTGGTGCTCGTAACCGGCGCCCAGACGCGCGCCGCCACCCAGGGCGATAATATGTATTCGCGCGCCAACGCGCATCTTCACAACGAAAAAATGACGCGCGAGATTTTCGGCGATATCATGAGCGCCGCGGAGCTCGAAAAATTCCGCAAAGCCTATCCTCTCGTCGTTGACAGGCAGGGGCCTTTTTCGGTCGGGCACAACGGCGACGTCAATTCAAGGATAAAATGGGAAAAGTTCTTCCTGAATATGGGGTTTGAAACCAAAGCGGATTCAGATTCCAAGGAAATACCGCGCATAATAAGGATCGTTTACGAGTGCCTCATGGCGGAAGAGATTTTAAAAGCCCACGGCCGTTTTACAGGCTGGCTGATGGATATTCTTTTTCAAAACCAGGTGCTTTCGCAGCGCGCGAAGTTCGACGAAGACGGCGTAAGCCGGCTGCTTACAATGGAAGAGCAGAAGCGCATGATAACGGAAACCGCAGCGAAGATGCTGAAAACGGGCGCTTCTAAAGTGATGACGGCGTGCGCCCTGGCCGCGAAGCTTATTTACCTTGTGGATCCCACTTCGATATTCGTTTTTGAAACGCTTACCAACGTGATAGACGAAAAAGGATCGGTAATTCCGGTTACGACCATTGTGCGCGGGCCTAAATCGGGCGGAATGTTCCTCTACCGCGACGCGACGGATCCTACCATACCGGTGAAATTCGCTTCTTCCCTTTCAAATATGCGCAACCAGATAAAAAAATATGAAAACGAAAAACAGGAGGAAATAGCGGTCGATTACATCACCAGCGGCGCTAAAATCCTCGTGCGCGAAGGCAGCGTAAGCTATCATTCGCTCGCCGACTGGCAGGCGGCGGAAATTTACCAGCCCGCCGGATCCAAAGAGCCGGAATTCAAGATATACGACGTATTGAAATCGTGCGTCATCAATAAAAAAGCCGAAAAGTCCCCCATAATAGATTACCAGCTGAAGGGTCTTGAAAAAAGCGCCATCTTGAAGGAAGAAGGCTAT
>JAKPTH010000281.1 GCA_029571125.1 bacterium | reverse complement strand
AATTTACTCTTGATAAATTGAAAAGCTCTCTCGAATCCTCTATAGATCCGAAACCGTCGGCTAAAAAACCCGGCCAGGTACAGGATGCTATGGAAATACCTCTTAACTCTTATCCAGGCTACGGAACTTCGCCTTATCGCCGGGCCGTTTATAAATTCGCAGCGCCGTCGCCTAATATTATGCGCTCTTCAGTATTCGGCGAAAGCGATATACCTTACGATATGAACGGAAGCCTTCCGATGTACGTGGCCGGAGCGGATGCGGCCGGAAACCAGATCGGCAATCCGAAGTGCGATCCCAATCAAAATACTTCAGAGATAGAGGCCATAATTAAAAGGACCGACGGCGGCAATTCGATTTACCATCAGGAGTATTCGGGCGCTCCGGCGGTGATTCCGGTTAAAGACAACGATCCTCCCACAGTGGTTTTCAGGGCTCTGCGGCCGCGCGAAAACGTCACGAGGGAATATTCGGTCCGCCAGAGCGGCGCGGTAATAGATCCTTCGACCGGGCGCGCTTCGGACGACGTTTCTTATCATGATGTTCTCGATGCTGACAGCGGCGGCTATAACGGCAAGCTGCGTTTCACTTATTACGGCGGCGGCGCGGCAAAGGCTGACGATTATAATATGGACGGGTCGCCTGCGGTTATAAAAGGCCAGCGCAGTCCGCTTCTTGCGGAAACCGCGCTTGCCAACGACGGCGATAAGTGCAGAATGCTCGACCGCAGCTTCCGAGGGGATTCGGATATCTGCTGCGGCCTGGTTGACGGGCTGCCGGGATATGTTATTAAATTCGCGGCTAAAAATGTCGGCCTCGTCAACTGCTATGACGATTACAGCCCGGTCTGCGTTTCGTTTTATGATTTTGAAAAAATCCTTACAGGGAGCGGTTCTGATACGCTGGAACTTGTGGAAAATTCCCGCACGAGGTTTGAAATATCGGTCCTGGACAATGTTGACGGAAAAATATCGCCGTCGCTTTATACGAGCGGCCCTTCGCTTGCGGGCGCCAACGCCTACGTCGATACCGACAATCTCGGCGATTCTGCCACGCTGCAGGAAGTTCTGACTAACTGGAAATTGAACGCCAGAAAAAATCTGGAGGCGTACGGCGTTTTTAGAAAAGCCACGCCGCAGGGAAATTCAAAGCCGTTTTTATTTCTGGCGGCAAAAGACTCGTCGGGCAATTCTACGATCGTTAAGATACCCATAGTGATTTTGCATACATACATGCAAAGGGACGTGATAAACGTTGAAACGAGGCGCAGCGAATAAAAAACATAGAATTTCTTCGACCGCTCGCTCCGGCATTATTTCCATAGCGAATAGGGATTTTTTACGAGATTCGAGTTGAAATACCGCGGGTCGTTAGAGACTTCTTCGCCTGCCCACGAGGGTTTTTCGAACTTTTCGTCCGCGGAGCGCAATTCGATTTCCGCTATTACCAGGCCGGAATTTTCGGCGGTAAATTCGTCGATTTCCCAGATTTTACCGCCGAAGCATATTTTATAGCGTATTTTTTCTATCAGCGGTTTTTCGCAGAGAAAATCGAGCATTTCTATAGCGTCTGCAGCCGGAATTTTATATTCGTATTCGGGGCGGATGATTCCATCGCCAGCGCCTTTAACGGTTATAAAACCGTCGTCGCCGAACAGCCTGACGCGCACGGTGCGCTCTTTCGCCGTTGATAAATAGCCCTGGCGGCATATTATGCCTTCGGCCTCGAGCTTATATGCGCTTCCTGAAACCAGGAATTTTCTTTCGATTTCCTTAGCCATTTTTATTCTCTCTCGTTTTCGTCTTATTTATTTTTTGATATATAAGGCCTTATGATCCGGTTATTACTATTTCGTTCCCGTCAGAGGATTTTACTATCCATGTTTTATGCTTTTCTATTTCTCCGCCCAGGAATAATTTCGAAAGCGGAACCTGGACCGCCCTGTCAAAGGCGCGCCTGAGTTCGCGGGCTCCGAATTTATCGCTGCAGCCCGAATTTATTATGGCCTTTATGGCGGTTTCGTCAAAATTCAGTTCGGCGCCGCTTCTGGATTTCACCATGCAGCTGATTTCGTCGGTCATGGGTTTTAGTATTTTTCTGATATCCTCTTCAGAAAGGTTTTTAAATACTATTATTTCGTCTATGCGGTTAAGGAATTCGACGCGGAAATATTTTTTTAGGTCGTCCGCCGCGGTTTCCGCCGTTTTTTTCGCTCCGCCAAAAAGCCCGAAGCCCATGTGCTTTTCCGGCATCAAATTCGAAGTCATTATAAAAATAGCGTTTCTCGCGTCGGCTGTTTTGCCGCGAGAGTCGGTTATGCGCCCTTCGTCGAAGGCCTGAAGGAATATGTCGACTATTTTAGGATGCGCTTTGTCGATTTCGTCGAGTAAAACGACGCAGTAGGGTTTTGCCCTGAGCCTGTCGGTAAGCTGCGCGCCTTCGCGGAAACCCACGTAGCCCGGAGGGGCGCCTATGAGCTTTGAAACGCTGTGCTCTTCCATAAATTCGGACATGTCGAAACGGATCGCCGCGTCTTCAGAGCCGAAAAGGTATTTGGTGGCTACTCTCGCGAGCTCGGTTTTGCCGACGCCGCTGGGGCCCAGAAATAAGAAGGTCGCGAGCGGGCCGCGTTTTTTTGAAAATCCCCCGTAGGCCGTAAGAAGCCTTTCGTTGAAGCGCCTCAAAGCTTCGGGCTGGCCGAATATATTTTCCTTTAAATTTTGCTCCAGGCCGATTATGCGGGATTTGTAATCGCCCGACATGTGGCCGTTTATTATTTCCAGCGGCACGCCGGTTTTTTTATGCAGCGCCGCGGCTATATCTGATTTAGTTACTTCCCCGCCCGAACCGCCGTCAAATTTAGCGCCTTCGGAAACGCCCCGAGAAGTTTTCGGGGTTATCATTACGCTCAATTCGGGTATGCTGGCCATGGCGCAGGCGCGGTCGAGCAGGTCGATGGCTTTGTCCGGAAGGTTATATTCCGGCGCGAAGCGGATCGATAAATCTACGGCGGCGCAAAGGGCATCGCCGGTTATGCTCACGCCGTGATGCGCTTCGAATTTCGTTTGGAGTCCTTTTATCATTTCTAAAGTTTCGTCCCGCGAAGGCTCGTTGACTATCACTTTTTCAAACCTGCGCTCCAGGGCGGGATCTGATTCTATATAACGCTGGTATTCGTCGATGGTGGTGGACCCCATGCAGCGCAGCGCGCCGCTGGAAAGCGCGGGCTTCATTATGTTTCCCGCGTCGGTGCCGCCGCCTTCTACCCGGCCGGCGCCGACTATTGTGTGAATTTCGTCTATAAAGAGTATTATTTCGGGATTTTCCTCGGCTTCTTTTAGCAGCGTCGTGAGCTTTTCTTCGAATTCTCCCCTGTACTTGGTTCCGGCGATCAGCGAACCCACGTTCAGCTCGATTATCCTCTTGCCGCCGAGCACTTGAGGGTCTTTTCCTTCGATGATTCGAAGTGCTAAAGCTTCGGCTATGGCCGTTTTACCTACACCGGCCTCTCCGACCAGCACCGGATTGTTCTTGGTGCGCCTCGCCAGGATTTGTAATATCTGAAGCAGCTCGCCGCGCCTTCCGATGAAGGGGCCGAGTTTTCCGTCCCTGGCGTCGCGTGTTAGATCGCGGCCGTACTTATCCAGGAATAAAGTTTCACGGGAGTCTTTGACGCCGCCCGTGTCGATGCTGTCGCCTCCGCTGTTGACTGTTTCAGGTCCGGTGGAATCGGTTTTGTCGGGCGGCCTGGTGAAAGAGCCGCCCGGATCGAATTCGGTCGAACCCGCGCATAGCTTGACGAGGCGTCTGCCGAACTCCGCCGGATCTATCTTCAAATCATTGAGAGTTTCGGCTAAAAATACACAAGGCGTTTCGTTGGGGCCTTTTTCAAAAAAAGCCGCCAGAGCGTGCAAGCAGTTCGGTTCGGCACCGCTGGCCGAGGCTATTTCGGCTATGCGGCCGAAAAAAATCCGGCATTGCTCGCTTCTGTGTATGACGCCCGTTTTGTGTTCGTGTTCGCCGCGCCCGATTTTGGCTCTGATCGCGCGCCTTATCTGCTTGCAGTTTACGCCGTAACCCGAAATCAGCTTCATTAAAAGATCGTATTCAGGCTTGATGGCGCGGTAAGCGTTATATCCGAGCTTCCGCTTCTCTTCGTCGGCCATGGATTTTTCGATCCCGAAAACGCCGAGCAGCAGATGATGACTTTCAATGAATTCGCTTTTTGAAAGGGCCGCCTCGCCGGCGGCCAGGTTCCATGCATAAGATAATGCGGCCGATATTTTATTCAAACTTTCACCTCTTTTTTATGACGCCAAAAATTACCTTTGAGCGGCGGCTGGTATGACGCGTCATTTCGCGTCTTTTTTTATCTGCACAAGCCTGTGGCGGGCGTGTTCGATATACTCGGAGTATCTGGCTTCCTGAGATTTTTCCGCGAGATCAAGAAACTTTTCGAAAGATAAAAGCGCGTTGCCGATTTTATGAAGCCTGTCTTCGCAAACGGCTTTCTCGTACCATGCGAAAATATAGTTTTCATCGTATTGCACCGCTTTCGTAAAAGCATCCAGGGCCTGGCCGGTAAATTCCAGCGAATCCAGAGCCAGCCCTTTGTTGTAATAAGCCTTAGCGTACGACTGGTTCGCGGATATCGCGCCGTCGAACAATTCTATCGCTTTTTTAAATTCTTTGCGGTTGTAGTAAATAAGCCCTTTATTGTTAAGCGCGGAATAATAATCAGGTTTGATCGAAAGCGCCATTTCGTAACAGTTTAGAGCTTCGCGTTCGTTTTCGAGCCGCTCGTATGCTATCGCTTTGTTATACCAGGCGCGGTAGTATTTTTCGTCCGCTATAAGCGCCCTGTCGTACCAGTTTATCGCCCTGGCGAATTCGCTTTTTTTATTGTGTATCAGCCCTATGTTATTGAAAGCGTCCGCATCGCGAGGGTTGAGCTCGATCGTTTTTTCGTAGCACCGTAGGGCTTTTTCGTCCATATTAAGGTCCGAGTAAAGAAGGCCTTTATTGAACCACGCGTCCACGTATTTCGGATTGATGGTCAGCGCCTGCTCGTAAGATTCTATAGCGTCGTCTATTTTTCGCATGTTGGCGAGGCTTATGCCTCTGTCATACCAGGCCACGGCCGAGTCGGGATCCAGCGCGAGCGCTTCTTCGTAGCATTCTAAAGATTCTTCGTAAAAGCCCATCGCGTTGAGCGTGGTGCCTCGGGTTATCCATGCGTCCGAATAATTAGGGTTTATTTCGAGCGCTTTATTGCAATGATTCATGGCTTCTTCGAGGCGGTTCATTCTTTTATAAATAAGCGCTTTATTGTACCAGGCCACATAATATCGTGCGTCTATGGATATTATTTTATCGTATATGGCCAGAGCCGCTTCAAGATTGCCTTCGTTTTCCAGGATAAGCGCCTTGTTATGCATGGGATACAAATAATTAGGGTTTATCGCCAGGGCCTTGTCGTAGAATTCTGCCGCCTCTTTTTCGAAGCCCATTTCATATAGCGCATGGCCTTTGCTGTTGTAGGCGCTGGCATATTTGGGGTCCAGCGCTATGGCGCGGTCCAGGCAGGTTATGGCTTCTTCGTAGCGCTTTAGCTTTTTAAGGCTGAGGCCCTTATTGTACCATGACGTGACGTATGACGGATCCGCTTTTAGAGCGCGGTCGTAATATTCAATGGCTTCTTCGTAACGTTTAAGGCTGGCGAAGCTGAGGCCTTTATTGTTGAGCTCCCATATTTCCAGGCCGCTCGGCCTTGGCGGCTGGAGTTTTTCGCCGCTTCTTTGCATCAGGAGTTCTTCGAGGTCTTTTCTCATTTCGTTGAAGTTCTGATATCGGTTCTGCGGCTTTTTTTCGAGGGCGCGGTGAATTATGCCGGCGAGCGGCGAGTTGAGTTCGGGATCGGGAGTTTCGTTGTGGAGCCGCTGCATTTCGTTGAAATAACGCATCATTTCGTCTTCGAGCCGGCTGCCCGGGGGGGCGGCCTTGAACGGAAGAGCGCCGCCGGTGGCCGCCTGGTAAAGCACTATGCCGAAGCTGTAAATGTCGCTGCGC
>JAKPTH010000250.1 GCA_029571125.1 bacterium | reverse complement strand
ATGGTCCAGAAAATACTCGAAGTAATGGGCGGTGAAATAATCGATGTCGAAGAGCATTGATTCAGGCTTAAGCGCCAGAGACTTACAGAACGGCGTGCGCGATTTTTACGACTCTTTTCAACCGCAGAACACCTCCGCATCAAAACTCGCTTTTTACGCGGACCTTCAAAAACGTTTCGATAAAATAAAAATACCCGACTCTCTTGCCAAGCTTACATTCGGCTGTCTCAACCCCGTTTCACACCTGATAAACGATTTCGAATCAAAAAAAGCGCCTTTTTCAAGCGTCATGAGCATTTTAGACGCCGGCGGCGGAGCCGGATTCGATTCCTTTCTTCTAAAGCAGATTTTCCCCAACGCAGTCATATACAATGTAGATTTGTCGCATAACCTGCTTAAGCTGGGGAGCCTCGAGTTTCAAAAACATCTCGGCATAAAGGTAAACGCCGGTAACGGAGTAAATTTTATATGCTCATCGCTATGCGAAGTTAATTTTTTCAAAAATATAAAATTCGACTATATAATAAGCAATGCCGCGTTAAATTTGATCGACGATAAAAAACGTGTTTTAGCTCTTCTGGCGGATCTTTTAAAAGACGACGGCAGTTTTTTTCTGGCCGATATAGCTTTTTCAAAAAATTCTGACGCTCCTAAAAATACGGCAGGCCGCAATCTCAAAAACGGCATCTACAACGCTCCCACGATTATTTACGAAAACGATTACGCTGACCTTATTTTCAATTCCTTCGGCTACAGCGAAGTTATCGACCAAAAAAACGTTAAGCCGGAATTGCTCGGCGGCGCCGAATTTAATTTCACTATTTTCTGCTCGCACATAAAAAAAACGCCGCCTGCGGAATCGGAAACCATCCCATGCCCTTGCGGCGAAAAAGTCGCTCTGCAGGTTTTTCTGAGCGTCAACGCGGAAGCGTCTCCGCTATACGTTCAAATGATACATGACAGAAAGCTTAATTCGGCTCGCTGCGCTAAATGCGGCCGGATTTTCCAGGACTTCGTCCCCTATTATTTCGAATGGCCTCAAAAAAATATCAGGACACATGTTTTTCCCTCCTCTCTGAAAAACGAAAGACGCATGATTCTTTCCCGCCTGGGGATCTTCGAGGAGCCGCCGGCCGGCTTCATTTTCTTCGGCTATGAAGAATTCAGAAATTTCCTTATCGAAAAAACCGCTCTTAAATAAGAAAGCTCTTATTTTTATTTGCTTTTTCGCGGCAATTGTTTTATAATTAACTTAGGTTATGCTTGAACAAGGAGGCGATAATATGAAGTTAAATAATTTTATTTTTTCACATGTTTTTAAAACCGTTTTCATTTCATTTTTCATTTTAACGTTCTATGCCGATGCGGCTTTTGCCCAGGACACTTTAGAATCCGCCGTACGCAAAAACGCCGCGGCCGAAAAAAACGCGCCGGAAAATACGGCGGCAGCTAAAACGGTCGCCAGCTACTTTGAAAGCCTTTTCGCTAAAAATTACGAAGAAGCGGTCAAACTGATGCCGCCAACCTCCCGCACCGAAAACGAAATAGCCAGGCTTGAAAAATGGCGCGAAAAATTCATGTCGCCGTCCGATCTTAAAATTATAAACAGCCGCGCCAATAATGACAAAACGATCACCGCCACGGTAACTTTCAGCTATATGAACTCCAACGGAGTAAAAGACATTATGCGGGAAAAACTCACGCTCGCTCCGTCCGGCGGCGGTTTCAGCGTGAAATCTTTTCAGGGCGCCCAGAACGTTCAGTCCGCGGCGGTTTCTCAATTGCCGGCCGCCGCAAATCAGGCCGCCTCTACGCCGGTCTCTCCGGTTACGATGACGCCTAACGCCCCGGCCATGCCCGATATGTCAAGCCTTTTAAGCGCGCTTTCCGGAGGCGGAGGAGGCGGAACGGCCAATATAGATCCGGGCGAGCTGCTCGGCCTGATGACCGAACTTGTCAACGATCCCGACGTTCTCGCGCTCACATCCAATCCTAAAATAATGGAAATATCAAAAGACCCTTCTATCATGAGCACGCTTTTATCCGGCAACATGGCCGCTATAGAAGCGAACCCCAAAATAAAACAATTGCTCTCCGATCCGGCCATACGCAAAATAATAGAAAAAGTCAGTTCAAAAAAATCGTCGCCTTCTTCCAATAACGGCGGCGAACAGCCCAACCAGCCGTCATCCGTAAACGGAATCGACGTGGATAAAATTTTCGAATGAAGCAATAACTATATCATAATTAAAATATTAAACCGGTGAATCATGAATAACGCTATCGAATGCATAAATTTATCGAAAAATTACTCCGGAAACCTTACGGAAAGAGAAAAAGACGCCGTCAAGCGCCTCGATTTAACCGTCGCGCATAACGAAGTGCACGGCTTTTTAGGCCATAACGGCGCCGGTAAGACCACCACCATAAAAATGATCATAAAACTTATAAAGCCTTCGGAAGGAACGGTTAAAATATTCGGCGAAGACATATCCGGCTCCGAATATCTTAAAAAAACCGCTTATGTAGCCGAATCGGTCAATTTTTATCAATTCCTCACGCCCGCCGAAATACTTGACTATTACGCCGCGCTCAATCCCGACTCTTTTTCCGGCCTGAACCGGGCCGATCTCGAATCTAAATCGCGCGAAGCGCTCGAAGAAACCGGACTTTACAGGTGGAAAGACACGGGGATCGAGAAATTCTCTAAAGGCATGCGCCAGAGGCTGGCTCTGGCGTTATGCCTTTTTCGCGAACCCGATCTTCTCATACTCGACGAACCCGGCTCGGGGCTCGATCCTGACGGAATCGCAACGCTTTTGAAAATAATCGAAAAATTCAAAAAAAACTCTAAAACGGTCTTTTTCAGCTCTCATCATATTTCAGAAATAGAGCGAGTCTGCGATAAAGTTTCGATAATAAAATACGGCCGGCTGCTGGAAACTATCGATCTGACAAAGCAGCGCCTTAGCGCGGCGGGACTCGAAGAGCGATATCTTCAACTTATGAGCGCGGAGGCGGTTTAATAATGTCCAGAATATTCGCTATCGGAAAATACTTATTTCTGGAATCGATCCGCGACAAACTGTTTATAGCGCTCATGCTGGTTTCGGTAATCATAGTGGCCGGCAACTTCGCGATGGATTTTTTCGAACAGGGAATCCAGGACCGGATAATTTTTGATTTCGGCTCTTCTCTCGCCTCAATGCTTGGGGCGTTTCTTTGCATTTACCTTATAGTGAGCCAGATACGAGCCCAGCTGGATTCAAAGCAGGCATACTTCATCCTGGCGTCGGAATCGTCACGCGCTCATTTTATTCTCGGTAAGTGGCTGGGCTCGCTACTGTTTACGGCTTTCAACATGCTCATAATCTTCGGCGAAATTTTTTTGATAATTTATTTCAATTCTCGGATAATTAGTTATATAAGCCTTATTTATTTTTATATCGTGATGCTTAAACTTTCCATATTATGCTCCATGACAGCTTTATTCAGCGTCACGTCCTCGCTGGTGGTCGCCCCGAGCCTTAGCGTGTTTTTTTACTTCATCGGCCACTGGGGAAGCTATATAGCCTTCGCTCTGGGCAAAAGCGGCGGCGGTTATTATGCCATAAAAACCGCGGAGTTCATATCAGCTTACGTCCTTCCTAATTTCAAGTATTTCACGGCCGAGCACGTCATAAGCGAGAATTTCTCCGGCGCCGCCGCATATCTCGCTGCGCTCACAGCATACTCTCTGTGCGTTAACGCTTTGCTTTTGAGCATAACCGCTTTAATTTTCAGAAAAAAAGACCTGTAAAAATAAATAAAATCTTTTAATGCTATCTTAAATTATGAATAAAATAACTAAATCTAATTTTTTAAAAATATCTTTTCTGGCTCTCGCCGCCGTTTTTTATTTCGCTTCCTGCCGCTATTTGAGCCACAAATTCGATTCGGGCGACGAAATAATCCGTAAAAAAGCGTCGGCCAATCCAATTATTTCCCTATCGCTTTCAATGTCCAAGGAGCTCAGACAGGTTGCGGCTTCTTACCTATGGCTCAGAGTCGACGAATATTTTCATTCCGCCGCCGTAAGGATGAGCGAAAACCGCGAAATAATACCGCTGATCAAGCTGGTAACTATTTTCGATCATTCGTTTATAGAAGCTTATCTGGTTCTCGCCCACCATCTCGCCTACCATCTCGACAAAAAAGACATGGCCATAGAAGTTTTAAACGAAGGCATCGAAAACAACCTTAATCCTCCAGCATCGAGGCTTTCCGAATTATACTTCGAAGCCGGATGGATCAACGCCACCCTGCTCAAAGACACAAAAGAAGCCATATTATCCCTGGCGGCGGGGAAAAAATATCTCAGCGACGACTGCGATATAGACAACGCCAGCCTGGCGCTCAGACTTTTAAATTATTTGAAAAATTCTCAAAAAGATATTTTCGACATGGATACTTATAGAAAAACCATAAGCGATAAAGATATTTACGCTAAGTTGGAAAGCCTCGGCCGCGAAGCCGAAGAGCAACACGACGGTGAAGACGGCCATGCCACGGATATCGAAGGGCCGGCGGACGAACACCGCTACGCCGGTCAGAATCCGTGGCAAAATCCATTTTTGTCGGCGCGTCTGACAAAAGCCGCTTATGTTTATGCTTTTATGCTTGCGTGTTTTTTATTATCACGCGCTATAGCGTCATATGTATTGCCCAGGCGGTGAAATAAGAAAACCTTCGAAGCCCGTTCGAAGGTTTTAAGAATTTTATGTTTTATTTAAGTTTCCGTTTCAAAATCCAAGAAGACTTATCTTAATACGATTATAAGCTTATCGCCGCTTTTCACCGAGTAAGGGCTTTTCAAGTTGTTCTGGACCGCTATCTGCTTGAACCTGGACGTCGTTTTATAATATTTTTTGCTTATGTGGGCCAGAGTTTCTCCCGGTTTTACACGATGAATAACAACCCTGCCGTCGTTCGATGAAACCGCCGGCTTCAGCGCCGCTCTTTTCGGTTCGTCGGTATTTACGTTCGAAACTGCCGCGGGCCTTGAAATTTCAGCGCGGACGTTAACCGCAACCGGCTCGTTCGAAGCGGCTATTTTTTTGACTTCTTTACTGACCGTCGTTTTATTCTGCTCTTCGCTGGCGTAACGGGTCAATATATTCCGGTAAAGCTTCGATGTGGAGCTTACGCTCGTATCGTATTTTTCACGGCTATCCTGCGGGCAGTATGGCCTTTCGTTTACGGCCTCGAAATCGGAAGCGTTAGTGACGTAAGAGCTGAACAAATTCTGGTGCTTATATATTATCAATTCGCCCGCCATAATCGAAACTATTATCCATATAACCGTAAGCGCGGTTTTATTCGAAGGCAGCCATTCCTGCTCAAGATTCTTGAATGTCCTGGTAAAACCGTCCTGCTTGATATTGATTTTTACGTCCCTTAATTTTGAAAAAATTCTCGACAATGTACTCACCCCTTATTATAAAGGCAAAATTAAAATTATAACTTCAATTCCTTTATAATTTACTTTTCGGATTTTAAGTACAAAAAATTATATGGAAACCAGTAAATTTATTTCAAAAGTCAAAATAACCGATATGCCTGAAATAAAAAAACGCTTTTTCCCGACGGTCAAATAACCGGCTTCTGAATATGGAAAAAGCGTTTTTTATATTTTTTTGTAATACTCGTTTTACAGTCCGAGCAGCTTTGCTATAACCATCAATAATACGCATACGCCTATGGCGATGAATATTTGATTGAATTTTACGGCCGAAATATCGCCGCCGGAACCGTTGCCTTCGGCCCCCTGATTTTCAGCTGAAGGCTGATTGCTTTCCATTTTATTTGCTTGATCATTAGAATTTTTATTTTTGGACATAAACTTACCGCCTTTAACTTAAAGAATTAATATATTTTATTTAAATTTCATTTAAGATTAATTATAACTTATTTATTGTTAAATGTCAATAAATTAATGTTCAAAGTCGTTTTGCGTATGCATATGTTAATTGCTCTTTTCTATAGGCGGTTTCAAAAAAAAGAGTGAAAAAGCCTTTACAGATAAAGTTATTATTGTTTTTACGGCCGGTTTATAGTATAATGTATCCACAAAAAATAAAAAAATGGGTGGGAATCTATATTCGGAGGTAATGTTTTAATGTCCTTGACCCCGGTAAATGTTAGAATTTCAGAAATTTTCGGCAACTGCACTTTCAATCTGAACGTAATGAAGGAAAAACTGCCAAAACAGGTTTTTAAAAGATTTTTAGATATCATCGAGAAAGGCAGAAAACTGGACGCCGAAACAGCAGACGCCATTGCTCACGCGATGAAGGAATGGGCACTCTCAAAAGGCGTGACGCATTATACCCACTGGTTTCAACCCATGACAGGCCTTACGGCCGAAAAGCACGACGCTTTCATCCAGTTCGACAGCGACGATCACATCAGCGTAATAGAGCGTTTTTCAGGCAGCCAGCTCATTCAAAGCGAACCGGACGCGTCGTCGTTTCCTTCCGGCGGAATGCGAAGCACTTTCGAAGCTCGCGGATACACCGCGTGGGACCCTACTTCGCCGGCCTTTATAATCGAGCGCGGACGCGGTTCGATATTGTGCATACCGTCGGCATTTATTTCATATCACGGCGGAGTTCTGGACATGAAAACGCCGCTTCTGAGATCCATGGAAGCAGTTTCAAAAGCCGCGCTTAGAGTTTTAAAGCTTTTCGGCAATAAAAGCGTCTACCGAGTAAAATCCTCAGTAGGAGCCGAACAGGAATATTTTCTCGTGGACCACAGGCACGCCGATAAGAGGCTCGACATCAAAATTTGCGGCAGAACGCTTTTGGGCGCCCGCCCGGTAAAAGGCCAGGAAATGGAAGACCATTATTTCGCCTCCATTAAAGACCGCGTTCTCGACTTCATGCAGGATTTCGAATTCGAACTTCTTAAACTCGGCGTGCCATGCAAAACAAGGCACAACGAAGTGGCGCCGCATCAGTTCGAAATCGCTCCGATATATGAAGAGGCCAATATAGCCGCCGATCACAACCAGCTCGTAATGGAAACCATGAAAAGAATCGCTAAAAAGCATGATTTTTATGCGCTTCTGGCCGAAAAACCCTTCGCCTACGTAAACGGTTCCGGTAAACACTGCAACTGGTCGCTTATAGACACCGACGGCAATAACCTTCTCGATCCCGGACAGACGCCTGAAGAAAATCTTCAATTCCTGGTCTTTTTAATGGCTTCCCTGATGGCCGTAGAAAAACACGGCGGACTCCTCAGGGCCGCCATCGCCTCTGCCGGAAACGATCACCGCCTCGGCGCCAACGAAGCGCCTCCCGCTATCATGTCGGTTTTCCTCGGCGAAATGCTTTCGCAGATACTAGATCAGATAGAAAGCGGCAAAGTAAAAGACGCCAGAGAAAAGTCATTTCTTGACATGGGCATATCCAAACTCCCTAAAGTGTCAAAAGATCAGACCGACCGTAACCGCACCTCGCCTTTCGCTTTCACTGGAAATAAATTCGAATTCCGCGCAGTCGGCTCTTCTTCTTCAATCTCCATTCCCGTGGCCGTTTTAAATGCAGCGGCAGCCGAATCGATCCATGAGCTCGCCGACCAGATCGAAATACTCACTAAAAAAACTAAAAATTTCGAAAGCGCGGTCATCGAAACCGTTAAAAAAGCCATTGAAAAAACAAAAAAAGTCCGCTTCGAAGGCAATAACTACTCGGAACAATGGCTTAAAGAAGCTAAATCGAGATCGCTTCCCATCGCAAAAAATACTCCCGAAGCGTTGAAATTCTGGATAGATAAAAAACAGAATTCCTGTCTTATAAACCTTGGAATCCTCAACGAAGAAGAAATCGAATCACGCTACCACATATGCTTTGAGCAGTACAATAAAACAATCGAAATCGAGCTGGCGACAATGCTGAAAATGTTGTCCCGCCAGGTCTTGCCTTCCGCATATATTTACCAGAAAGAAATCGCGTCTTCTGTAGAAGCCGCTCTGCAACTACGCGAAGCGCTGAACGACATCTCGCCGGCCGCAGCCGGAACCGATAAATCTTCCTCTCTTGAGGATCTCGATATAATGCCGCAGGTTAAATTTTTCAAAGAATACGCCGGCGCCGTTTCAAAACTTCAGATAGCGATCGAGCATCTGCGCGAAGTAAAAAGCGAGCTCGCAGCCGAAGAAGATCTTATAAAAAAAGCGGACATTATAGTTAAAAAAGCTTTGCCGGCAATGCAAAGCGCCAGAGCCACGGCCGACTTCCTCGAAACGGTCACCGACCGCGAATGCTGGAGCCTGCCGACCTACTCGGAACTTTTGTTCTGGGATTAAAATACAGGACCGGCCACTAATCAATAATAACACGGACGGAAAATAAATTTTCCGTCCGTAATTTTTTATGGCCGTTTTTTTAACTCAATGTACATAAAGACATTGATTTAATTCATTGAATTGTGTTATAATATAACGATAAAAAAACGGTATGGAGGTAATTTGTGCAGTATATCAGAGATTTGAAAAAGTATTACTGGCCTAAAGGCCCGCAGGACGCGGTCAGAATGTTGATGCAGGAACCGCTCGCCGAAGTCATAGCCGGAGGCACCGAACTTCTGGTTTCCGGACTCAAGGGCAGAGAAGTCAACAACCTCGTCGACATTACCAGAGCCGGCCTTTCCTACGTAAAAAAAGATAAAAAATACATAAAAATAGGCGCGACCACGACAATATCGGAGCTCCATAACGCTCCGCTGTTCAAAGATTTCGCGTGCTCAATACTTTCAAGAGCGGCCGGCAAATTCGTTTCCGTCCAGATAAGAAACGCCGCCACCATAGGCGGAAATCTCGGAGCGGCAATGCCCTCTTCCGACATCGCCCCCGTGCTTATGGCGCTCGACGCAAAAATTCACGTGTGCGGAAAAGAAAATAAAGAATTCCCGATTAACGGATTTTATATTTCAAAAAGAAAAACAGTTATGGCGCACTATGAAATCATCACGGAAATCGAAATTCCTATTCCCGCCGAAAACGGTAAAACCGGTTACGCTTTTGAAAAAATAGGACGCACCGAAATGGATATCGCCGTCGTAAACGGCGCCGCCGCTATAACCATCGACGGTTCGGGCGAAGTTAAAAACGCACGCCTCTCGCTGGGCTCGGTCGCGCAAAACACCATCCGCTGCCTCGAAATAGAAAACAATCTGCTCGGCAAAAAGCTCACGAAAGAAATTATAGCAGCTTCATGCGAAAACATCGCAAAATCGATCGACCCCAAAACCGACGTTCGCGCATCGGCGAAATACCGCGGCGCAGTCGCCCGGGTAATAGCCGCAAGACTTATCGAAGAAGCTTATATCAAAGCGGGAGGTAAAATATAATGAAACTCAACCTGAAAATCAACTCTGAAAATAAAGTATTCGATATCGACGTTCGCGACACTTTGATGGACGTTTTAAGGACTAACGGCTACAAATCGGTCAAACACGGCTGTGAAACCGGCGAATGCGGAGCCTGCACCGTCATAGTAAACGGATTGACCGTGAATTCATGCATTTATCCCGCCGTAAAATGCGAAGACGCAGAGCTTATCACATGCGAGGGCCTCGAAAAAGACGGAAAACTTTCCATCCTCCAGGAAAAATTCATTGAAATGGGCGCCATTCAGTGCGGTTACTGCACTCCGGGAATGCTCCTTTCGGCGCATGCGCTTCTGATGAAAAATCCCAACCCTAAATTAGAGGACGTAAAAGACGCCCTCTCGGGAAATTTCTGCAGATGCACAGGCTATAAAAAACCCGTAGACGCGGTAATGGCCGCGGCCAAAGAAATGAAGGGGGCGAAATAATGTCCGAAGTTAAAAATGAATTTATAGTTAATAACGAAGAGCTCAGAAAAAAATTGACCGAAGTCGGCAAAAACAAAAGAAAAGTCGACGGCGATAAAATAGCCCGCGGCCGCGCGCAATATGTTGACGATATAAAAATACCCGTAGATAAGCTCTACCACGCTAAAATAATGCACTCGCCGCACGCGCACGCCATCATAAAAAAAATAGACGCTTCTAAGGCGCTAAAACTGCCCGGCGTAGTAGGCGTATTTTCGCACGAAAACGTGCCGCGCGTTCCCTACACAACCGCCGGCCAGAACTATCCCGAACCTTCTCCTTACGATACCGTAATGTTCGATTCCAAAGTCAGATACGTCGGCGACAGAGTCTGCGCAGTACTCGCCGATTCGCCCGAAACGGCCGCGCACGCCCTCGAACTTATCAAAGTCGAATACGAAGTGCTTCCGGCCGTTTTAGATATGCGCGAAGCCATAGGCAATAAAGCCATAATACACGACGAACGCGACGCCACCGGCATTTTCGATAAAGACAAAAATATCGCGGCCCACGTTAAAGCGTCGATGGGCGATCCTGAAAAAGGCTTTAAAGAAGCCGACCTGGTTTTCGAAAACGAATACTCGGTTCAGTACGTGCAGGCGGCCCCCGTTGAACCGCATATAGCTATAACCTACTACGACGAAAACGAACGCCTCGTTATCTACTGCTCCACTCAGGTGCCTTTCCATTCGCGCCGCATAGTGGCCAACGTCCTCGGCATCCCCGTGCAGAAGGTACGCGTTATCAAACCGCGAACCGGCGGCTCTTTCGGCGTTAAACAGGAAATCCTGATAGAAGACGCGTGCGCCATGCTCACCCACCTCACAAAAAAAGCCGTCAGACTCGAATATACCCGCAAGGAAGAATTCAACTCTTCCCGTACAAGACACCCGCAGATCATCACGATAAAAAGCGGTTTTAAAAAAGACGGAACTATCGTCGCGCTTTCAATGAAACTGCTCGCAAACACAGGCGCATACGGTTCGCACGCGCTGACCGTGCAGTGCAACACCGGCTCTAAAGCCCTCTGCCTGTACAACACTCCTAACGTAAATTTCGAGGCCACCATAGTTTACACCAACCTGCCGGTGGCCGGCGCCTTACGCGGCTACGGCGGACCGCAGGGCTATTTCGCGCTCGATTCGCACTTCGAGGAATGCGCTAAAAAAATGAAGATGGACAGCATCGAACTGCGCCGCAAAAACCAGGTCAAGGTCGGCGAAGAGCTTTCCCTGACCAAAGCGCTCGGCGAAGGCCGCGAAGGCTTCATGCAGATACTCAGGACCTGCGGCATGCAGCAATGCCTGGATAAAGTCTTAAAAGACCTCGACTACTACAATAAAAAGAAACAATACGACGAATCCAATAAAAAAAGCCATATCAAACGCGGCGTCGGACTCGCTCTGGCAATGCACGGCAGCGGCATTCCCGGCGTGGATATGGGCGCGGCGTCCATCAAAATGAACGACGACGGATCGTTCAACCTGCTATGCGGCGCGACCGATCTCGGTACGGGCTCAGATACCATACTTTCACAGATAGCTGCCGAAGTGCTTAAAATACCCACTTCCAAAATCATCATTTACTCTTCCGATACCGACATGACACCCTTCGACGTGGGCGCATACGCCTCTTCCACCACATTCATATCGGGCGTCGCCATAGCCAAAGCCGCCGCACAATGCCGCGATCAGATACTTAAAACTGCTTCGCACCTGCTCGGCGATAAAATAGAAGACCTGTACTGCGAAAACTCGACGGTGCACTCCAAAAAAAGCAAAAAAAGCATCAGCTATAAAGATATCGCACTGCACACGCTCTATAAAGAAGATCAGTACCAGATCATAGGAACCGGTTCGCATATCACCTACGACTGCCCGCCGCCCTTCAGCGCCCAGGGCTGCGAAGTAGAAGTCGATACCGAAACGGGCGTTATAAAACTCATAAAATACTCTGCAGCAGTAGACTGCGGACTTGCCGTAAACCCCGTGATGGCCGAAGGCCAGATCGAAGGCGGCGTGCATATGGGCCTGGGCTACGCGCTCTGCGAAGAAATGAAATTCGACTCCAAAGGCGTTATGCTGAACCCTAATTTCCTCGACTATAAAATGCTCTCAACTCTCGATATGCCTGAAATGAAAACGCATATTATCGAAACATACGAACCCACTGGCCCGTTCGGAGCAAAATCAGTTT
>JAKPTH010000243.1 GCA_029571125.1 bacterium | reverse complement strand
ATAAGGGACGATTCGATAGTGCTCGAAAAGAATAAAGCTTACTGGCGCGAAAAAGCCAGAGTAGATAAAATAATATTTAAAACCATACCCGACAACAGGCTCCGGCTGATGCAGCTTTACTCGGGGCTTATTAACATAATGGACGGCATCAACCCAGACGACATAGAAACCATCAAACGCAATCCCGAAATTACTCTGCTTACCGAAACCGGC
Source organism: bacterium (assembly GCA_029571125.1). GTDB lineage: Bacteria > Muiribacteriota > UBA9980 > UBA9980 > UBA9980 > UBA9980. Next base: position 4,511 of record JAKPTH010000243.1, on the reverse strand, counting down.
ATGAACGTCGGATATATCGCCATGAACACCCTTAAACCGCCTTTCGACAAAAAAGAAGTCAGGCTCGCCGTCAACCATGCCGTAAATAAAAAAGCGATAATCAACTTTTTATACCAGCAGACGGCCACGCTCGCCAAAAACCCTCTGCCGCCAAACATATTCGGATATAACAATGAAATATCCGGCTATCCTTACGATATAGCCGAAGCAAGACGCCTGTTGAAACTGGCGGGCATTGAAAACGGCTTTAAAACCAAACTTTTCGTAATTCCGATAACCACGATGTCGTTTCCGGAGCCCGATAAAGTCGCCGACGCCATAGCGGCCAATCTCAAAGACGCCGGCATAATTGTAGAAAAATACAGCTGCGAGTGGAGCGAATACCAGAATAAAGTCATGAACGGCGAGCACGAAATGGCCATGTTCGTCTGGAGCGCCGACATTCCCGACCCCGATAATTTTTTATACGTCCTGCTCGATAGCGACAACACTATAAAAGGCCAGGCCCAGAACGTTTCGTTTTACGTCAACGACGTGCTGCATTACACTCTCATGAAGGCCCAGAGCGCGCTCGATCCGGCCGAAAGAGCCGCGCTTTATAAAAAAGCTCAGGAAATCATACACGAAGACGCCCCCTGGGTGCCTTTCACGCACGCCAATCAGATGATCGCTTTCAGAAAAAGCGTTAAAAATATAAAATTATCGCCAGTCACTTTCGAATGTTACAGAAATATCGAAATCTCGGAAAGCGGCAATTAAATGAAAAAAGATATCGTCCTCTTTCACGGAGATTTTGACGGCATCGCCTCCGCGGTTATGCTGATTAATTTATTAGCAATCACCGATTTCGCCGCATACCCCTGCGAACCTTTCGGCGTTAACAAATTCAGCGCGCTGGCGGAAACGCTTATTGAAAGCGGGGGCCTTTCGGGCAGGTTGTTTATAGCCGACCTCGCGCCCAACAATAAATGTATCAAAATGACAGAAAAATTCCTTGCCAAATGCGCGGCCGATTTTTATGAAACGGTTTTATACGACCATCATTACGGCTGGGAAAATATAGCCGTTCCAGAAAAAGTGAAGATGCACGTGGACGCATCTTACAAATCATGCGCAGCGATGATTTATAATAAATTCGGCGGCATGCGCGGCGATTTTTTAGATAAACTGGCCGGAGACGCCGATATAATAGATTCGGGCGGCTGCGAAGGAGTTGCGGAAGAATCGGAAATAATATACAGGGCGCTCAAGTCGGGGCTTAAAGACGACGAAATAAAAAAACGCTCGCTCGAATATATGCTTTCAAATTACTCCGACGGACATTGCCGGGATTTTCTATCGGGCAAAGCCGCCGAATACGATCAAATATTAAAGCGCTCCATAGAATTCGCCGAAGAAAAAGCGATAAAATTAAGCGAGAATGTCTGCTTTATAGATGTCGGAGAAAGCCGCTGCGATATAACCTCTATCATAATGCGCTGTTACGAAAAATACGATTTCGTTATAGTCGAATACCGCTCGGGTACGACGAGTTTCGACGTAATAGGCACGAGGCTCGCGCAAGTGGACCTGGTCAAAGTTTTCGGGTTGAAAAGCGGAGCAAGGTTCAGGGTGACGATTACGCGCAAAAATCCGGAAGAAATTTTGCGGCTTATTAAAGCTGTATGATTAAATCAAAGGAAGCCTTTATTATGAGCGGAACAAACGATTATAAATTAAAATACGGCGCCCACCTGTCTCTCGGCGCGCCCGGTTACATAGAAGAACTGATCGAACGCTGCGGCTTATCGGCCGTTCAAATCTTCATTTCCAATCCGCGGTCTTTCAACCCTGTTTTTTCGCAAAAGTCGCTCGAAAGTCTTAACGCCCTAAAAAAAAGGCACGATATTTTTCTTTGCGTTCACATGCCTTATGTGGCCAACCTCGCATCTAACGACGAAAGCCTCCGCGCCAAAAGCGTCGAACATATAATTTCCGCCCTGAACGCCGCTTCCGAGCTCGGAGCGTCCTACTACGTGGCTCATCCCGGCTCCGGCCCTTATGAAAACCTCGCCGATTCTTTCGGTAAAATTATCAAAAATACCGAAAATTGCCGGACCAAACTTTTGCTCGAAAACACCGAAGGCTCCGGCAATAAACTTTTTGGCGGCGAAGAACAGATGGCCGATTTTATCGGGCGCTTCGGCGCTAAAGCCGGAATTTGCTGGGACACGGCGCACGCGCACGGCGCCGGCATCGATACGCTCGGGCTGTCCGAAACGCTTCGCGGGGCCATAAAGCTGGTTCATTTAAACGATTCCAGGGTAGCGTTCGCGTCGCATAAAGACAGGCACGACGGATTTTCGACCGGAACCATAGGAGCGAAAAATATCGGCGAAATAATAAGGCTTTTCAAAAACCAGGCGCCGTTTATAATAGAACGCGAAGGCCGCGAGGCCACCTGCGCCGATCTGGAATTCATAAGGGCTGAACTTTTTAAAAAACGAGCGGCCGCTTCGCATTAATTTTACATTTAAATAATAACGGTTATAACCATTAAATTATAAATTGACAAAAATATAAAAATCATATATATTAAAACAATACAAGTCTGATTTTATCAAAATAAAAATACAGGGTATTCTGGAAAGGCTTAATATGCTCATATTGTTAAAAAACAACGCCGCCGAACACGATATCACAAGGCTTATAGAAAGCATTAAACAGAGCGGCTACTCATACGCCCGCCATCGCGAAGGCCGGACCGACATGATAGAACTCGAAGGCGCGCCCGCTTACTTCCAGCTCGATTTTTTCAAATCGTTTCCTTCGGTAAAAAAGGTCGTCACCAGCCTGGATTTCAGCGAAAAAGTTTACCGCGCCAATAAAAAGGGCGATACGGTCATCAGCGCGGGCGGCAGACGCATAGGCGGAAAAAATATAGAGTTGATCGCGGGGCCGTGCTCGGTAGAAAGTTTCGAACAAACCGAACGCATCGCTTGCGCGCTGTCTGAAATGGGAGTAAAGCTTTTCAGGGGCGGCGCGTATAAGCCTCGCACATCGCCTTACAGCTTTCAGGGACTGAACGAAAAAGGCCTTAAAATTTTAAGCGAAGTCGCAAAAAAATATAAAATGGCGATCGTAACCGAGCTGCTTGACGTCAGAAATATAGACAAAGTCTGCGAATACGCCGACATTATCCAGATCGGAACCCGCAACGCCAGCAACTATCCTCTGCTTAAAGAAGCGGGAAAGTTAAAAAAAACGATTTTATTAAAACGCGGAGTCAGTTCTACCATTAAAGAATTCCTGCTTTCGGCCGAATATATAATGTGTCAGGGTAACAGCCGCATAATTTTATGCGAACGCGGGATTAAAACTTTCGAAACGGCCGCTTACCGGACAAGCCTTGATATAACGGCGGTATCGATAATCAAAGAAGTGTCGCACCTGCCTGTCATAGTGGACCCGTCGCATTCCGCCGGAGCCTGGAACCTGGTCGAAAGCCTTTCACTGGCCTCGGTCGCCGCCGGAGCAGACGGAATAATGATAGAAGTCCACGATAAACCGCAGGAAGCGCTTTCGGACGCAGGACAATCGCTGAAACCGGAAAAGTTGAAGCCTTTAATAGAAAAAGCCTTAAAAATCGCGGGATGCTTCAATAAAACTTTTATGGGCCGCAAAGAAAGGCTTAAATAAAAATTAATTAAATGAAAGCTGGAATGTATGTCTTCAAACGAAGTATGCTTTCTCGAAGAAATCGCAATATCGAATATGTATGGCACGGAGCACGAAAAAAAGAGCGTCGCCAATCTTATCAGCTATTTAATTAACGATCCGCAAAACATAGAAAAGATAGTCGAACTCGCCGTACTGATCGAAGAAATAAAAAGACGCGAAATAACGCATATGGACTGGAACTGCTGTTTCTGCGACAAATGCGAGCGCTTCCATAACTGCCGCATAAAATGGTACCGCGGCGAACGTCAGATGGCCCAATACTGCTGCAGCTACTGCCAGAATTTCGACCGGTGCCTGGCCAAATTCCAGAAACTCGAAAAGTCGAGACGCATAGTTTCAGAAATTTTCATGATCAACATAAACGGCAACGAAGAAGAAGTAGAAGCAGCGCGCAATATAATCAACAATATAACAGATTTAGACTGCCTTATAAAACTTTCCGTCCTCGCCGAAGAAATCCGCACCCGCGAACTTACCGGCATGAAATGGGCCTGCTGCACGCTATGCGGCAAGTACAACACCTGCCGCATAAAATGGCACCGCGGCGAAAATAAAGACCCCGACATTTGCTGCAGCTACTGCCAGAATTACAAGGATTGCCTTGAAAAATACCGCAAACAGGCTTCTAACGAAACCAAAGTAATCGAAAATATTTTCATAGTCAATATCTACGGCGACGAAAAAGAAATCAAAAAAGCCAATTCGATTATATCTAAAGCGGGCTCCCCGCACTTCCAGGCCAGGCTCGCCGCTCTCGCGAACACCGTCAAAGCGCGCGAAGCCGCTAAATT
>JAKPTH010000204.1 GCA_029571125.1 bacterium | reverse complement strand
ATTATACGATATAATCGTATAAATGTCAAGTGATTAAAATCGATTCCTCGGCGCCGGCCAGGGAAGGCCGGCGCGCGGCCGAATTTGGTGGAGCCCGCACGACCGAGCGCGCCTCAGAGCGCAGCTCGCGCGGGTGAAACCCGAGGAGCCGCCGCAGAGTGGCGGTGACGAGCGCTTACGCGCTTATTAGACGATGGCCCCGCTGCCGCTTGTTTTGGTTGCTGAGATTTATATAAAAAAATGAGATGGGTTGATTTACAGCGGTTTATAAATGCTATTAACTTTTTTCAGAATGGCTGTGCGGGCTGGAAGCACGCACGCCATTCTGACTATAAACAATTATAATCAAGCTATAATTTTGTTAGTAATTGCTCATTAAATTATCTATTTTTATCAATAATTCTGTAACAAATTTCTTCATTTCATTTATTTTTCTTACCGATAATGGCAAGCCTAAAACATTTATTTGATTTTCAATAGAGTTAATGGGATTTCGATATTTAAGTATGCTAAGCTCAATCTTTTCCGAAGGATAGCATAAAATGGAGTATTTGTTGGAATTACCAGTAAATGAACTATAACACATTATTTGGTGAATATCTGCTCTTTCAGACTGTGTTAAATTAAACTCCAAGTTTGCCTCTATCAATGTTTGTGGCTGATAAAATCATAAATTTTATGCCGCCAAAAAATTATTTGCTATATTTTCCCAGTGCTTTTCCAAAAATTCTCTACCTATTTTGCCCATTTTATCTATTATTCCATCGGTTCCGAGCAATGTCAACATGCGTGATATGTTGAATACCGTTGCCAGTATTGATGTTTCCGTGTTGACTTTTTCTTTGCCCCTTAGAAGAAACTGCCCTGCGCCAAGATTTCGTTTTATGTGGCCGAACGGCAGTTCCGCTCTTTCCTTGCGATGGCTGTATATTTTTTGATTTTCCGTTGTTTTGTAGTTCTTTTCAAGTCGTTCTTTGACTTCTTCGTTTTTCAGACGCGTTATTGTGCGGCCATTTTTGCTTTGAGTGCAAATATTGAAAAACTTGCATTTCCTGCATACTTTAGCTTTCGCCTTATATATTTTTTCGCCGGTTTCTTTTGTGCAAACATGCCACAGAACTCGATCGCCAGGGCAAAAATATCTGTCGAGGTCAGGATCGTAAATAAAATTTTTCTTTTCAAACTCATTGCTGCTAGGGCCTTCACGTTCTTCGTTGGTTTGTCTGGTCGTCGGAACGACAACATTCATTTTGTTTTCAACTTGTTCCAGATCGTCGACGCTTGAATAACCCGAATCAGCGCAACCCGTTTGGGGGGGCTTGCCTAAGGTTTCTTCGGCGTTTTTCATCTGCTTCGAAAACTGATTATAATCGACGCCTTCAGATACCGCTTCAGCGCTTACTATCAGACCGTTCTTGTTATCGGTTACCAGTTGGACGTTATACGATGCATGCTTGCCCTGACGGCTTTTGGCTTTAACGCATTCCGGGTCGGTAGTATTCACGCTTTCTTTGCCGCTGGTTTTCAAGTGTTCCCATACGGCTTCGATTTTTTCCTTGCGCTTTTGTTCATCGCGAAGCTCATCTTTTAATTTTACATACGATTCGCCAGTTTCTTCCCTATCCGCTTTTTCGCACTCATCCATCAAAATTTCGATTTTTTTGCAGACCCGTTTCATTTCGCTTTCGCAGCGTTCGGCATTCCAGGTGTTTGAGATCGATGCATCCGCACGAAATTTACTCCCGTCGACGAATAGGACATTGCCTTCAATAAGATTAAGTTTTATGCATAATCTGGCACATGATTTTAGAACCTCTTTAATAAGCTGCGTGTTCTGGCGCCTGAAATCGCTTATCGTCCAGTGATCAGGCTTAATTCCGCCGGAAATCCAAATGTACGAAAGATTGTGGTATAAAGCCCTTTCAATTTTACGCGAACTTCTAAAACCGTAAGAATATGAATAGACAAGGACCTTCAACATATTGCGAGGATTATATTCATGCGCGCCGGCTTTTTTCTCATTATAGTTAATATGCGGCTTGACTTCTTCGAATATTTTATCTATAATAGCGTCATATGCGCGAACCGGATCGTCCGCTGAAACCATTTCGTCTATGGATTGAGGGAAAAAACTCAGTTGATATCTGTCGCCGCTAATATAAGCCATCGAAATCTCCTTTAAAATATAAAATTATGCTTATATTATAGCACAAAATATCTGCTGTCAATAAATATGCCGAAATATTTATATACTTTTTTCAAAAATCTAAAGCGTTGTTTTCACACAGTCTGTCGATCTATTCCTTGACATCGAAAAATCTTGTTTAAATAAAGATTATACATCTGCAATATTACTAATCGATAAAATAATCTATGATTATCATCAAGGTAAACTAGGCAAACCGTTAATATATAATCGATTAGCTACCGGGGTAGGCCGTGAATATTGTTATTTTTATAGAAATAAAATCTACGACTTTGCATTAACATATAAAGCTATTTTATTATGTAAATCATATAAAATCAACGCTGCACAGAGTTTGCTCGAAAAATATTTAAATGATATCGGCAGCTCTAACGGCTACTCCGAAGACTAT
>JAKPTH010000202.1 GCA_029571125.1 bacterium | reverse complement strand
TTAGGCGTTCACAAAACGCTGGCGCTGCTGGTTGATTTCGATGACAGGCCTTACTACGGTGTAAACGCAGGAAAACGCGCCCGCGAGTATTTTGAAGATATTTTATTCAACGAAAGCCGGAACAGCATGAACCGCTATTATAAGCAGGTTTCAGGCGGAGCGCTGTCTTTCGGCGGAGAAGTTCTCAAAGTCAATGCTGGAGAGGGCGCAGGGGCTTTCTGGTACCGGAGCGTAAAGCCCTACAGGTTCTGGGGAAGCGATGTAGAGGCTTTCGAAACCATAGATTCTTCGGATATTTCTTATTTAGCCTCGGAAGTTATTGAAAACGCAGCGCGCTATATTGATTTTTCACGTTTCGACGCCGACCGCGACGGCGTGATATCGCCTTACGAACTTCACATAATTATCCTTCACAGCGGCAGCGGCCAGGAACTTTCGGCCGATTCTTCGGACATCTGGAGCCATCGAGCCACGCTCGATACCGCCGTAAAAACTAACGGCGTAATAATAGAAAATTATATACTTTTAGCCCACGACTCGCCGCTAGGCGTATTTTGCCATGAAACCGGCCATGATCTGGGGTTATTCGATATATACGACACTTTCAGCGGCTCTTCTGTTTTAGGCGGCTGGTCGCTGATGGACCGCGGCGCCTGGAACGGCATATTTCCCAAATCGCCCGGAAGCGTTCCGTCGTTTCCTTCGGCTTACGAACGCTCTTTGCTTGGATGGATCGAGCCTTATGCCGTCGGTTCGGCGCGCGCCGAATTATATTTAAAAAGCGCTTCGAGCGCGAAGAACCCCGCGAAACTAAACGGATACGCGGTTTGCGACGCCGTAAAGATAGAAGTCCCGGGCACCGGCGGCTCCGAATACATGCTTTTTGAAAACCGTTACAAGATGCCAAACACTTTCGACGATGACGCTCCGCCTCTGCTGAAAAGGGAAAACGGCATTCTGGCGTATCATATTAACGAGAGAATGCCGGACCGCGCTTCATACCAGTATGCAAACGATTCGAGGAACTCTTTTTACAGGGTATGCCTTGCTCAGCCGCCGGCCGCCGGAGCGGATCTTTCCTTTTATGACGGCGAATTTTCAAGATACACTTCCAGGCTTCAGAAATTCTATAACGGCGCCGCCAACATGTTTCGCATGAACTGCCTTGAAGGCAGCGGAGAATTTATGAAAGTGGCTTTCAATCTTCCTCTGGCTCATTTCACCGCTTACGAAATATCTTTTTCAGGTTCCGATTTCGTCGTCAAAGCTTCTTTAAGCCATTATAATAAAGGGGTTTCGTCGATATCGGCATATCTTAACATAAAAAGCGAACCTTCGCCGGACACGCCCGAATCTCATAGATATTTCACTGAAATTCCGCTTATCGAAAACGATCCGCCGGCAGGAACATACTATACAAAAACTATTAACGCCGCGGGTTTGAAGCTTCTGGAGTCGGGCAGATATTACGCCAGGTTCGTATTGAACGACGGCGGATATAAAGAAGAAAGGACTTTCGGCCCTTTCGAGATAAAATCCGGCAGGAATAAGTATCTGAAAATAACTCCGGCGGCGGTTAATAAGGGTGAAATCGCCGTCAACGTGTACCTTTCTCAGCGCGCGTCGCTAAATTTAGAAGACACTGAAGAAGTTTATTATTCATTTTTCAACACTGAAGGATATAAAATCGAGAAGCAGGCGATCGATTATCAGAAAATATCGGCATTATGGAATTACCGTTCATATAAATTTTTTGTCGGCGACGAGGCGGCTTCGGATATTTTCATAAGAGTCGTTTCAAAATTTCCTGTGGCGGAAGAAATGACCGCTTCGGTCGAGTTGGTCCGTACGAAACCGAAAATAAGCCACGGAGTGTACAGCGCTCCGCTTATAAGCGATACGCTTACCATAATGGCCGAATCCGACAGGAAACTTTTTCAGGCGCAGCTTATCGCGGCGGAAAACGCCCGCGATACCGTAAGCGTGAGCATGTATGCCAGAAGCGGCGCATCTTCGAACGTTTATTATTATAACTATAAGCTGCGTTCGGGCGGAACGGTTTCGTACAAGCTCAGCTGCGCGGATATAGCCGGAAATATAGCCGAAAGCGAAGGCGAGACTTTCATTCATAAATTTGCGATGAACGGCGGCGTAAATTACTTCGGCTTCGAAAACGGAACTATCGAACTGGTCGTCAAGAAAAGCGGCGGAGCTTCCGCTGCCGCGTACGACGCGTATGTCAGTGTAAACCGCTGTGGCGGCAGAATTAATCTCAAGCTCCTTCCAGAAGAATACAACCGTTACGGTTCTGAAAATTTAAAAGTATTCATGAAGGCGGTTTTCGGCAATAAAAATTACGCTATTTCCAGAACGGACG
>JAKPTH010000197.1 GCA_029571125.1 bacterium | reverse complement strand
GACCTTTCCAAAGTGGCCGCCAGAAGCAATTTAAATGAAACGGCGTTCTTCTTCCCTCATTTGACGACCGACGCTGACGGCGCGGTCAAGATAACCTTCACGATGCCGGAAGCGCTCACGCGCTGGCACTTTATGGGATTCGCTCACGGGCGCGGGCTCGAGAGCGGGCTTATAGAAGAGCACGCCGTCACGCAGAAAGACCTCATGGTACAGCCGAACCCTCCGCGGTTCATACGCGAGGGCGACGAGCTGGAGTTCAGCGTCAAGGTCACGAATATGGTTGAAAAAGATATAAAAGGCAGCGTTCGGTTCACGCTTATGGACCCGGTCACTGAAAAGCCTGTTGACGATATGTTTTTAAATAAGCAGACGGACCAGGCGGTGGAGATACCCGCGAAGCAGTCTAAATCGTATTACTGGCGGATAAAGGCTCCTGACAGGATAGATATGGTTAAATTTAAAGCGGTCGCGGCCGCGGGGGACCAGAGCGACGGCGAGGAAGGCCTTCTGCCTGTGCTTTCAAGGCGCATATATGTGCAGGAAGCCATACCGCTTCCGATAAGAAACGCTGGCGAGAAGAAATTCAAGTTCGAAAAGCTTTTAAATTCGGGCAAGTCCGATACGCTACAGCATAAGGGCTTTACGGTCCAGATGACGTCGAATCCGTCGTGGTACGCCATACAGGCCCTTCCGTTCCTGATGGAGTTCCCTCACGAGTGCAGCGAGCAGACGTTCAACCGGCTGTACGCGAACGCTCTGGCGAAGCACGTAGCCGATTCCGACGCCAAGATCAGGCGCGTTTTCGACCTCTGGAAAGGCACCGACGCGCTGAAATCGAACCTCGAGAAGAACGAGCAGCTCAAAAGCGTCATGCTGCTGGAATCGCCGTGGGTGCTTCAGGCGCAGAGCGAGACTCAGGCGAAGAAAAACGTCGGCATACTCTTCGACGACAACCGCCTCAAAAACGAGCTGAAGGGCACGTATGAAAAGCTCAAGAATATGCAATTGGGCGACGGATCGTGGCCGTGGTTCCCCGGCGGCTATTCCAACAGCTATATAACGCTTTATATCGTCACCGGCTTCGGGCGCATGAAGAACCTTGAAATCAACCTGGTTTCGTTCGACCTGGCGGTCAAAGCCCTCCGCCACCTTGATATGTGGCTCGACCAGATATACCGCGACATCCTTAAATACGGCCATAAGAACCAGAACAATCTTTCCAGCACGATAGCGCTGTATTTATACGGCCGCAGCTTCTTCTTGAAAGACCAGGCCGTAGCGCCCGAGGCAAAAGAGGCGCTGGATTATTTCCTGGGCCAGGCAAGAGAATACTGGCTTAAGCTGGACAGCCGCATGAGCCAGGGCCATCTGGCTCTTGCGCTCAACCGCTTCGGCGACAAAGAAACGGCCAAGAAGATAATGGCGTCGATAAAAGAGCGCAGCCAGTCGAGCGAAGAGATGGGCATGTACTGGAGCGAACTTGAAATATCGTGGTGGTGGCAGCGCGCTCCGATCGAAACGCAGGCTCTCATGATAGAAGCGTTCAGCGAGGTCATGGACGATAAAAAATCGGTCGAAGACTGCAAAGTATGGCTTTTAAAGCAGAAACAGACTCAGGACTGGAAGACGACCACCGCTACGGCCGATTCCATATACGCTCTTATATGCCGGGGCGACAACCTTCTGGCGTCGGACGCGCTGGTTGAAGTCAGCGTTGGCGGGGTAAAAGTGGAGCCCGAAAAGGTTGAGGCCGGCACGGGCTTTTACGAAAAGCGCTACGACGGCTCCTCGGTCAAGCCGGAATTCGGCGATATAACGGTCAAAAAGACCGACGCCGGCGTGGCGTGGGGCGGGGCGCACTGGCAATACATGGAAGACATGTCCAAAATAACGCCGCACACGCAGAACCCGCTCACTCTTAAAAAGAGCGTATTCGTGAAGCGCGAAACCAAGGCCGGCCCGGTTATAGAACCCGTGGGCGCTTCGCTCGAAGTGGGCGACCTTCTCACGATAAGAATAGAGCTACGCACCGACCGCGATATGGAGTACGTGCATATGAAAGACCAGCGCGGAAGCGGCCTCGAGCCGGTAAACGTGCTTTCGCAGTACAAATACCAGGACGGCCTTCGCTATTACGAGTCCACGAAAGACACAGCGACGCATTTTTATATAGACTACCTGCCGAAAGGCACTTATGTATTCGAATACCAGCTGCGCGTCCAGCACCGCGGCAAATACCAGAACGGAATGGCCCACATAGAATGCATGTACGCGCCCGAATTCAACAGCCATTCGGCGAGCGTCGTGCTTGAAATAAAATAACGGTTATTAATAAACATTCAGACAGAACGAGGTGCATTTATTATGGTAAAGAAAATTTCGGCGGCTGCCGTGATTTTAATTTTAGTTAATTTATTCGGTATTGTGACGGTTTTTGCCCAGTCGGACCAGCTTTTGAGCGACTCGGGCCTGGTTTATTATTATAAAAACCAGTTCCAGCAGGCGTTGAAGGAATTCGAGTCCGCGCTTAAAGTGAACCCAAAGAATCCTGAAATATATTATAACATCGCCAGGGCCCAGAACCAGCTCAATAATCCGAAGGCCGCCGAAGAGGCTCTGAAAAAAGCCATAGAGCTCAAGCCCAATTACGCGGTCGCTAAAAATATGCTGAAAAAAATACAGGCCGATTTATCTAAACAGGATAAGTCAAGCGTCAGCACTTTTTCTAAAAAACTGAAAATACAGATTCCATCTGAGCTTTCCTATCCTTATGACGATTTCACCGAAGGATTTTACGCATATTACAGCGGAGATATGAGCGGCTCGCGCGAAAAGTTCGACGAGGACATCAAAAATAAGGCGAAAGAAGTCCAGGCGAGAATTGACCAGGGCATTATTTATTATCACATGAGGAATTTCGACGAAGCCGTGAATTACTTTAAGAAAGCTCTCGAAAAAGACCTTCAGAACTCTCATGCGTTGTTCAATCTGGGCCTCGCTTACGAGCAGTCGGCTCAGTCCGACCTTGCTATCTCCATGTACGAAAAGGCCTATAGCGTTAATCCCTCCCTCAGCCAGGCTAAAGAGCGCCTTAAAATGGTCAAGGAAAACGTTTTAATGAATCAGATGAATCTCGCCGATTCATTTTTCAATAAATCCGACTGGAAAAAAGCCGTGGAAGCTTATGAAAAGGCTAAAACTTACGCTTTAAAAAATTCGGCCGAGTATTCCAAAGCCGACAGCAATATGCGCGTGGCCAAACTTGAAATCGAGAAAAAAGGCGAGCAGCGAAGCCAGATCAACAAAGGCTTTCTGGCGAGAAACGTGGAATTTCTCGACGCCGACGCCAACCCGGGACGCTATACCGGAAATATAGTCACATGGAAAGGGCGCATATATAAAATCGAAAAATCCGGTTATATAACGGATTTTTTAGTGGTTTATCTGCCTTCGTTCCGCTCGGATCTTGACAGCACAGAATATTCGAAAGACTTAATATTTGTGGTCCGGTTCGAAAAGCCTTTCCGGCAGCACGAACTTTTACGCGAGGAATCCGACATTACCATCGTCGGAAAAATCAGCGGAAGCGAGCAGCTTAAAAACGCTTTTAAATATAATAACTATACCGATAAGCTGATACTCGAACCTCTTAAGATGACGGTTACCAACAGAAGCTATTCGGGCGAATATGTATGGGAATCCACTGAAAATTAATATAGTTAATGTTTTTTATTTTTGCGCCGATATATAAACAAAAGGCTTAATTAAAAAATGTAAAAAATATATCGGGGGGATTAAAGAATGAAAGACGTAAACAATTTTAATGTGTTAAAAGATCTCTACAGCCTCAAAAAAATGGAATTAAACGGCGACCAGCTTTACGTGGTCAATAAATTCATTTCATATCTCGAAATGAATAAATAGCATAAAAATCAATATTAAAAATTCTTTAAATGGAGGTTTGTGGATTCAAACCTCTATTTAATTTATGGGGGTTCCGCCATTAAAAGTTATAAAACCATACCCGGCTATCCTTTAATTAAAATAGACACTGATAAAATAACTCAAAACGCCCGAAAAATAATCAGGATGTGTTCTAAACATTCGATAGAGGCTTATCCGGTTTTAAAGGCCGCGTGCGGCTTCGCGCCGCCGGTTGATGCGGCCTTGAAAGCTTGCCCCGAAGGCGTTTTCGATTCATCGATAACCGATCTTGCCGCGGCCGGCGGGGCGGGAAATACGAAGATTCGCCGCGGCCTTCTAAGGCTGTTTTCAAAAAACGAACTGGCATGCAACCGTGAATATCTTGACGCGCTCGATTATTTTTTCGTTTCAGATATGTATCATTTAAAGGCGCTCGGCGAGTTGAAACCGGGCGCCGCGGTCATTCTTGCCGTGGATTCGGGAGATCTCCGCGAAGGAATACCGCTCGGCGAGCTCGACGGGTTTATAGCCGCGGCGCTTAAAGTCAAAACTGTCAGGATATTCGGGGCCGCGACCAATCACGCATGCTTTTCGGGCATAGTGCCGACCGCTCCAATCATAGACAAATTCGTCGAAAAAATCGAAGAGGCCGAACGGAAATTCGGTTTTGAATTTCAAATGGTTTCCGGGGG
>JAKPTH010000165.1 GCA_029571125.1 bacterium | reverse complement strand
TCTGGTCTATGGATACGGTGGACCGGCGCGTCGAAGAAGCCTTTTCAATAAATTCAGAGGCGCTTTTCAGCTCTTCCTTCCTTAAATTGGTGCCGAAATTGAAAAGATTGTATTCATCAACGAAATGCAGTTCCCAGTTGACTTTAGAGCACAAAACGCCGGGTCTGGGAAGCTCCAGCCTGCCGCCGCCCATAAGCCCGAGCGGGGGCATCTTGGTGAAGTACACCAGAGAAACCGCGAAAGGCATGAAATTCTGGCCGTCGTCCGGCGATTTGAGAAGCGGAATGTAAATTACGCCGTCTTTTCCCTCGCCCGGCTTGAACAGCCGCTCGCCCACCTTGAGGCTCCACGGTTTCGACCCGGCCGGCAGCTTGAGCTCGAGGAACTGAACGTTGTTGTTCCTGATTTCGTAGTAGGCGCTGGTTATGAGATAACCTTCGCGGGTCACGAAAGTTTTATAGCTGGCGATATCTATGGCGCAGGGAATTGCGGCTATATCGATATGCTTTTTGATCTCCAGGAATAAATTGTCGGGCTTCTTTGAAAATTTGTACGAGAATAAAACCGACGAAGAAGCGTATCCGGGAGGAAGCCCGGGTATCTCTTTTTCGTCAACGGCCACCAGATTGGTTTCCACTTCGCTCGTGGCGTTCACTTCGGCGTTTACGGCCGCGTCGATGGCGAGATAGCCTTTATATTCGTCGGCGCCGCGAGGCCTTATGAAAGGCGCCCTGACCGGAGCTTTCATATTGAATATTTCGGTTTCGAAACCGGTTTTAATGTTTAAAACGCCGCGCATGGGGTTTTTAAACATAACCTTCAGCTCGCGTTCGCCCTGCGCGCCTTTAGAGTCGGCGCCGTTTGCGTCGCCGCCGGCAACTTTCCAGTCGTAAATGCCGGGGCCCTCTACAAGCGTTATCATTGTGTTGCGCGGAATTTCAAACGTCAGCTCGCGCACTTCGGTGTTCTGTATGTTGTACGTCCACTCGGCGAGACCCGAAAAACGCTCTTCATCGACCGTCAGGCGGCACGCCGAAACCAGCGTCACGCGCGGCTCGATCTTTTTGGTGATGACGGTCACCTCTTCGCTTTTAAGCGCCAGCAGGCGTTCGCGCGCTTCCCTCATGCGCCGTTCTTCGGCGAGCCTTGCCAGCTCGCGCTCGCGGCGCGCCTGTTCGGCCAGGGCGAGGCGGAAGGAATAAAACTCAGAAGGCACGAGCCCGCCCGTGGTCACGTTGCGGGCCGAAGCGCCAGAACCCTCTCTGGAACGTGATTCCACTATCATATTTTCGGCTATGAGATCGTATTCGGCCGGCGTGGCGAGCGACACTTTCATGCACGCGCTCTGCGCGGGATATAAATTAAAGTAGTATGAATTATCGTTGAATATGACGTTGGTTTTAAACGATACTTTTACCATGTATTCGCCGGCGTCTTCGAAAAGCGCGCTGTATTTGCGCTCGGCCGGATTGATCTTGAAGTTGTCGTAACGGCCCAGATTTTCAAACGATTTCGCCTGGCGCGCGCGGGCGATTTTTTCGCGGTCTTCCTTGTTTTTATAAGCGCGCTCGAATTTGTCGATGTAACTGTCGCTCATGCCGTAAAATCCGAAATTAAAGGGCTTTATCATGTACGAATCGATCGAGGTGAGCGCGATATCGCCGCTTATCAGCTCTACCGCGGTGTAATTATCGTCGAAGACGTCTATGAGATACTCTATGTTCAGTTCGGCCGCGTCGAGTTTTATGGAGCCGGTCAGAGTGGCCTTCTTAATCATGGCGCGGTAAGGAGGCGCGGCGGTTTTCGCGATTTCGCGCGTATCGCCGGCGTACTCCATGGAATTTACGGAGTCGAGCAAATATTTGAGCTCGTCGTAAGGCACCATGACCTTCTTATCGCTTGAACGCATGGCCATATCGAGCATATAAAAAGTCTGCACTTCCATGGTGGCCGGGTTATAGCTGAGCTCCGGAAGCGGCTTTTCAGGCGCGGCCCAGGCGTCGGCCGCGCAGGCCGGAATTAAAGCGAACAGTGAAACGGCCGTAAACGCGATGAAAAGTATTAAATTAATCTTGGGCCCGCCGCCGTTGGTTTTATCGGGTCCGCTTCCGGCGCCGGACGGGCCGGAATTCTGAGGCTCGTTATTTTGAGCCGCGCCCTGAGCGGTATTTTCAGAGTCTTTTTTATCTTTATCGGCGGGTTTGGCGTCCGGCGCGCCCGATTTTTTGAGCTCCGAAGCGGCCTGAGACGAAACGCCCTGCTGGCCGGAACCGCCGCCCGCGGCGGCCGCCGGGGCTTCCTGGTTCATAACCGGAGTTTTGAGCATATCCACCAGCCGCGATACGATGCGGGGATTGGAAAGCTTGGCTATCGTTTTGGACAGGGCGAAAATTATTATGCCGATCAATATTCCGAGCTGTGAAGCTTTTGCGGTATCGGGAATCATAAAATTAGCTCCTTCGAGCGCGAGCAGAATAAGCGCTATCGCCGCGGCGAAAAGCGGCGCCTGCGAAACGTTGTAAAGCGCGCGGGACGCCGCGAACGGTATTAGAAGACCCATGAAGGCCAGAAGCGCGAGAAGCGCGCGGTACAGTTTTACGCTCATATAACTCAAATTAAGGCTTACCTCCTCGCCCGACATTACGAAACGCTTTTCAACGATGCTGGAGTGGCCCGTCTTCGGAAGCGCTATGGGCACGGAGAATATGCCGCGGCTTTCGGGACGCGCGGCGCGTTCAACGCGGAGACGGTCTTTGGCGGATGATTTCTTTTTAACCGTAAAAGCGCTTCCTATTGAGACCTTTTGAGCCTTATCCGAAGATTTTTCCAGCTCCATGCTTTCGCCGAAAGCGTCGTCGCTCTTTGCCTGCATCGCGGGCATTTCGTTTAACTGGCCGGGAGACGGCGGCACCGACGCGGCGGGCGGCATATTGTAGTCGTAACGGGCGCTGCCCGAGTCTGAAACCGAGGACCCGCCGAGCCCTTTGGTTCTGTCGCTTCCCTCCTGCATGCTGAGGTTGCCGTGCTTCGGGCATATGACCTCGGTCATCGCGCCCGTGCCGTAACCGGGCCTTATTTGATAGTCGTACCCGTCAGGGCAGCGCGGCGCCATTCTTAAATTGCCCACGCGCACCAGAGTATCCACGTCAATGGAAGACACCGAGCCGTTTTCCATCTGATACAGCT
>JAKPTH010000164.1 GCA_029571125.1 bacterium | reverse complement strand
TAAAATATTAAAAAACCATAAAAATACATTAAGAAAAGGGGTTGGTGCTATATGAACAATTACTTTAAAGCCACTGCCTGCGGCCTTGTAATAGCTGCGCTCGCGGCTTTTTATCCCGGCGCGGACACTTTCGCCGGAATCGACGATGTAAACAAGTCGTTAACCGGCGGCAACACCAGTTCGGAGGGCGGCACTAACGGCATTGGCGCCGGCGGCGACTCTTCGGGTGTGGTAATGGCCGGCGCGCTCAATATAAGAAGCGGTCCCTGGGGAAATATAATAGGCACTTTCAAGCAGGGCCAGAAGGTGGAGATAGTTTCAAAAGAGGGCAGCTGGTATAAAATAAAGCATAACGGCGGCACGGCATTTGTGCATAGCGCCTATGTTTCAACGGCAGCCGCTCCCGCTTCGGGCGGTGACGGTTACGTTAACACTCCGGGCACTTATCTCAACGTAAGGACCGGCCCGTGGGGTTCCATAATAGGACGTTTCAACCACGGCGCTTCCATCGAGATCCTCGGCAAGCAGGGCGACTGGTACAAGGTTAAATATAACGGCCGCGAAGCTTACGTTCACGGCGATTATATCTCAAAGAGTCCCGTAAGCGGCGGCGCGCCCGCGGCAAGTTCTAACGATAAATCTTCGGGCGGCGGCAATTCCAGCGCCGGTTTCGGCGGAAGGCCGGTTTCGGGCGGCCCCATCACTTCAAATTACGGTCCGCGCAATTTATTCGGCAACAGTTACCATTATGGCATCGATATAGGCGTGGGCACGGGCACACCCTTAAAGTCGCTCGGACCCGGAAGGGTAGTTTCTACGGGTTACGATTACGGCGGAGGCAAAACCATAGTCATCAAATACGATAACGGGTATACATCGGTTTACTGCCATTGCCGCGACGCTTCGGTATCGCCGGGCCAGCGCGTATCGGCGGGCCAGACCGTCGGCCATTCAAACAATACCGGCGCATGGACTACCGGACCGCACCTGCATTTTGCCATGAAAAATTCGGCGGGCCAGCTCGTAAATCCAAGGAGCGTTCCCGGAGTCAGAATCTAAGGCTTAACTTAATAACATAGAGTCAACCACGGGCGCGAAAATTCGCGCCCTTTATATTTGCATAACGATTAAAAATCTGATATAATAATTTCATAAAATTTTAGTAAAGGTGATTTAAATGAAAGTTAAGACGGAAAAAGAAAAAAACTTCATCGATGCCAATTTGCCGGTTAATATGCGCGGCGTTAAAAACACGGTCCCGGCCTGCGCGGAAATCAAATCCAAAAACAGGGGCAAGCTAATTAAATGTTCAGCGGGCAGGACCTTCTCGCTGTTATTCGCCCTGCTTGTAACCGCTTCTTTTATATGCGCGGCGTTCATTCCGTACGTTGCGTCGGCCCAGGAAAAGGCCGATAAAACCGCCGAAGTTACGCTTCCTGAAATCGCCGAAGCGAAAACATCGGAAGTATGCGTTCTGGGCCTCGGCGCCGGGTCGGATTCGGTGGCTCTCGGCTCCGAAACCTCTCCCGCTTTCGCTTCTAACGGCCCGTCTTCTTTCGCCGTAGATAAGGACGAAAACATTTATATACTGGACGCCCTTAATTTCCGCGTAGTTAAAGTTTCAAAAGATGGAAAGATCGGCGCGCTTTTAAATTATCCAAAAGGCGAGACCGATAAAAAAGAAGACTGGTATTACATGAGCGATATAGCCGTATCGCCCGAAAACGGCAATATTTACCTTTTGAACCAGACTCTTAAAAATATCTTCATCCTCTCTGCCGCCGGCGACATTCGCGGCTCTATAGACATCAAAGCGCAGTGCGAGCTGCCGCACAAAATATTCGTGTCTAATTTCGGCGAAATTTACGTAAGCGACCAGGCCAACGGTAAAGTGGTAGTTTATAACGGCGAAGGCACCGTTACCGGAAGGCTTTCCGACGATACAGCCGGCGTTTATGCCGATAAAAAAGGGTTCATTTTCGCCCTCGGCGAATTCGATAAGGAAGGCCGCGATATTCTGCTGATGGACGCGGTATCCAACCGCCAGCCCAGAGTGTTCGCGAAGCTCGTGAAATCCATAAAAGACACCGAACCTTACGATTATCAAATACTCGGCCTGGACGCCAACTATAATTTTTACGCTTCCATAGTCGAAAAGATAGCCGAAGACGTTATCCAGACGCTGGTTTACAAATTCGATGAAACCGGCAAGGCCGTTTCGCGCGTCAAGATAATGCCGCTCATCCACATCGGCGACACCATGCCGACCCGCTACTTTAATATATCGCCCAACGGCGTTATTTACGGCGTAACGGCTAATAAAGATTATACAAAATACGTTATAGTCAAGATAGAGTAAAATAGATAACAGAGAACAGAGAATAGAGAATAGAGAATAGATAAGGATTTTTGACGAATAAAAAATCTTATATAAAAAAGGGGCCGTAAAAATTTTTACGGCCCTTTTTTGCAAATTTATCAGCCTTTTTTATGGAAGAAGACCTGCGTTCGGCCGTCGAGCTTGTGAATGATCATTTCGTGCGCGGCCGGGCATTCTATGTAGCCGCACTGCAAAACACCGGCCATGCCGATCGCCGTACGGTTCAACTCGTCGGGCGCGTCGGCTTTTACGGCGTTGCCGAAATCTATTCTTTCGCCGTTCTTTTTTATAAGCACCACTCTATAATCCCACCATTCGCCGCTTTTTCCGCTGTTGTGGCGCCCCGCGACGCTCACGGCGTATATGTCTTCGGGCGCGCAGAAAAATTTGAGGCTGGTTTTGCCAAGTACGCTTCTTCTATAATAAATTTTACGGTCGGAAGTATTTATTACATAGAAATTATCGATGAAATATCTTGAAATTAAGCCAAGCGCGCCGGCCGCGATAACCGCATAAGCCGGATATTCTAAAAACGTTCTATCCGCAATGTTGGAAAGGAATATGCCGCCGAGCATTAAAGCGCAGCCGCAGCCCGGGTATGTTATTTCTTCGTCCACGTCGCAATCGACTTTGATATAAGGCGGAAGCGGCTGGTCCGCGGCGTAAACGCTCACCGGCGCGGGCTTCACATCGCCCTGTTTAATTCCCTGCATTTTTAACGGATCGGTTTCGCCGTTTGCTGTCCTGGAAAGGTCGATATCGTTTAAACTCATAATTAACTCCGGTTATTTGATTGATTAAAAAATCAGGTTAATAATTTCGAACTTTGTTTTGTGCATATTTGAAGCGATATCCATTAAGATCGCATTTAATGTGCCTATTTTCAAAATCTGATGTTTTGGAATCGTTATTTGGTGAGAATCTTTTTGAAGCCTCACATGGCTTCCGGTCTGACGAACCGTTGTATATCCTGCTTTTTCAAGCTTTTTAATAAGTTCTTCTCCGGAAATATCGCGAGGCATTTTAGGCATATTTAATTACCTCTTCCCTTACTATGTGGAGTTTAATTATTTTAGGCTTTTGTTCAGGGGAGTCGAAATGGCAATCCAGCGCATCGAGAATATTGGTTTTCAGTTCGTCCAATGTTTCGGCCTGGGTTATAATGCTATAATTTATGGCTCTGGCAACGTAGCCGCTTTCTATATCTTCTTCTACCATAAAAATAATTTCAGTCATTTGTTCCTCCGTTAGTTTTCGAAATTTTAATTTTATTATACCTCATTTTCCATTCATTTGCAAGAAACAAAGGGGCGAGGATTTTATTGACAATACGGCCCGATAATGATAAAATAAGCTAAATAGAGCGTCAAAACCGTCAATGTTTTATAATAAAAAAGGGGTATGTGATTATGAAAAAATACGCAGTTTTACTGGCTTTTCTGGCCGTCATAGGCCTTTATTTCGTTCAGGCGGACGCGGCGGCGGCGGCCGGTTCCGGCGATAGCGGCCCGTCGCAGTCGGCCTGGGAAGCCCGCGGCGAAACCGTGGTTTCGCTCAAGTTCGGTTCGGGCGCGAATTCGGTCGGCTGCGCCGATCCTAAAGACGCGCTTTACGATTTTATATCGCCCACCAGCTTATTTTACAAAAACGGCGCGCTTTTCGTCCTGGACGCGCCCAATTTCAGGATCAATAAGTACAGCGCCAAAACGCCCGGCAAACCCTACACTCTGGATAAAACCATATCGCTTTTCGATTCCGCGCGCGCGTCTAAAGACGCGGAAAAGCCATTATTCACCGATCTCGCCGTTCTGGACAACGGCGCCGTTTTCGCGGCCAGCTCGCGCGAAAAAGTTTTATATCATTACGACGCGTCGGGCGCGCTCATTGGTAAAATCACGCCTAAAGTCAAAATTGAAGGCATTACGCGCATATGGGTTGAAAGCGAAAAGAAGATGCTGCTCGAAGACCCTTTCAGCGGCAAAATGTACGTTATCAATTCGGCCGGCGATCTCATATACGAGCTGGACCTGAACTTTCAGCCCGTT